>JAEXPG010000016.1 GCA_023447015.1 Verrucomicrobiota bacterium | reverse complement strand
GGGCTGGGTCCAGTACCCGATGGGGCTCGTGAACAACGACGCTTTCGGAGACATGGGCGGCAACTACACCAACAAGGTCAAGACCATCAGCAAGGTCGACTCCCAGGCCTTCGTCTGGCAGGGCTACATGTTCGACAACACGATCATCCCGATGGTCGGCTGGCGTAAGGACACCGAGCTGTTCCGCAGCGCCGGTGTGCCCAGCAAGACCCGGGGCATCGTGACCGAGGGCGAGGAAACCTGGACGCTTCCGACCGAAGCGGTCGCGTCGACGGATCGTCGCACCTATTCCAAGGAGACGGGCGAGTCCCTCACCTGGAGCGTGGTCGCGCACACCCCGAAGTTCATCAACGACAAGCTGCCGTGGGGAATGAAGCTCTCGGCCTTCTACAACAAGTCCGAGAACTTCCAGCCTGACGCCAGCCGTGTCGATGTCCTCGGCAACCGCATCCCGTCGCCGAACGGCAAGACGAAGGACTACGGCTTCACCGTGTCGGCCTTGAACGACAAGATCATCCTCAAGGTCAACTGGTACGAGACCAAGATGTTCAACGCCACGGTCACCGGCCAGGTGGCGAACAGCTACCTCATCGGCGCCGGCGAGGCGTGGTGCCAGTCCGCTGCGGTCGCGACCCGCGACGGCACGAAGGGCTTCCAGACGGTCTATGGAACGTCGTCTTCCGGTGGCGCGGTCCGTTGGCAGCCGGCCGGCAACGGCACGGTCGGTGCGATGGACGGCAACCCCGGTTCGTACAGCCAGGCTGAGCTCGATGCGCAGTATGCCATCCAGCAGGCCGCGGTGACCGCCTGGCTCGCCAATCCGATCCCGGAGGTGATGCAGAAGGCGTGGGGCATGACCGACTACGCCGCCGGCGGCGGCAGCTGGAGCATGCTCCAGGGCATCGCGATCTCGGGCGACACCACCTCGAAGGGTACGGAATACGAACTCACGGCCAATCCGCTCACGGGCTGGGACATCCAGTTCACCGCGTCGAAGAACGACTCGGTTCGCCTGAACCTCGCCAAGAGCTACTCCGACTGGATCGAGAGCCGCTACGAGTTCTACAAGGGTCCTGGTGGCGACGTCCGCATGTGGGGCGCCGGCAACTGGGCGATCCCGTCGAACTCCGGTGGCACCGCCCGCTCGAAGTTCGAGATCGAGACGCTCGGCTCGTACAAGATGCAGCTCGCGCTCAACGGCGCCGATGTGGCCGAACTCCGTCCGTGGCGCTTCGCCGTCACCACGAACTACCGCTTCCAGAACATCGCGTTCCTCAAGGGCGTGAATGTCGGCGGCAGCTATCGTTGGATGGACAAGGTTACCATCGGCTACCCGGTCTATCAGACCTCGGGCGGCGATTGGCTCTTCGATATCGCCAACCCGTGGAAGGGGCCGGCGGAGGATGCCTTCGACTTCTGGATCGGCTACGAGCGCAACCTCACCGAGAAGCTCAAGTGGCGCATCCAGTTCAACGCCCGCAATGTGTTCGGCAGTCGTGAGCTCATCCCGGTCACCGTCCAGCCGGATGGCACGCCGGGCTCCTACCGCATTCCGGAGCCGACGACCTGGTCGCTCACCAACACCTTCACCTTCTAAGGTGCGGTGCTGAGCAACGAAGCCTAGGCAGAACAGTTGAGGCGCCCGTCGGAAGACCGGCGCCTTTTTGTTTTACGCGTGCGCCCGGCGAAGCCGTGTGCCCCTGTCTGCCTATTCGTCGCTGGTTGCGGTGTCCACGGGAGCGACGTGATCGGGGCGGATCACGGTGCCGGCGGAGGCTCGCTCCGGTCGAGCTCGACTGCGGCTTCTCGATGAGCCCGGCGGCATGTGCGGCGGCTTCGGTCCTTCGCTCCACAAAGCGCTCGCCGCTCGAATGCCGGAGATCCAGCCTGCTCCGCATCCATATGCCACCGTTGCGCCTCGTCTTCCTCGGTTCCGATCCGATCGCACTTCCCACGTTGGAGTGTCTCGCGGGCGAAGGCCGGTCGCTCGCGGAGGTCGTGGCGGTGTTCACCCAGCCGGACCGTCCCCACGGCCGCGGGCAGAAGCTTCTGCCTGGACCGATCAAGGAATGGGCGCAGGCCCGGGGGCTGCCGGTCTTTCAGCCGGAGCGCCTCGGTCCGGAGGACGTCGCCCGCGTGCGGGAGCTTGGCGTCGATCTGGCGTTGGTCATGGCGTTCGGCCAGCTGCTGAAGGACGACTTCCTCGCGGTGCCGAGGTTGGGCGTCTTCAATCTCCACACGTCACTGCTGCCGAAGTACCGCGGGGCTTCGCCGGTCACCGCGGCGATCGCCAGCGGCGACGTCGAGACGGGAGTCACCTTCATGCGCGTGGTTCGCAAGCTCGATGCCGGCGCGATCGTGGATCGTGAGGCCGCGGCAATCGGACCGCACGATACGACCGGCTCAATCGAGGCGGCCCTTGGTCGGGCGGCGGCACCGCTGACGGCCCGCTGTCTCGCGGCGTTGCGCGACGGCCGGCTCATGTCGAGGGAGCAGGACGAGTCGCAGGTGAGCTACTGCCGGCGGCTCTCGAAGGCGGACGGCGTGCTGGATTTCACGCGGCCGGCCGCGGAGCTGGCGCGGCGGATCAACGCGCTCCTGCCTTGGCCGGGCTGCACCGTGGATCTCGCCGGCACGCCGGTGAAGCTCGGTCTCGCGGAGTCTGTGCCGGGTGCGGCCGCGGGCGAGCCCGGTCTGGTGCTGCCCGCAGAACGTGACGCCCTGCCCATCGCCACCGGCGAAGGGCTGCTGCGCCTACGCCTGCTCCAGCGCCCCGGTGGGCGGATGCTGCCGGCCGAGGACTTTTTGCGGGGGTTCACGGTTCCTGCGGGCACGGTGCTCGTCTCGCAGCCGATGCCGCCGCTGGTCGGCCCGGTACCGTTCCCCCGCAAACCATGATCTCCCGGTAGATTCGTGTGCCCGCAGCCAACGCGCTTGTTTTTGGCCGGCCGGTTTTGCATGCTGCGGGCCATGAAACTGGGGACTGCATTGTTTGCCGGCCTGTTTGCCGCTTCGTCGCTCTTTGCCCAACGGGCGGATCCGCGGGCCATCGAGCTGGCCAATCTGCGGGAGGATGTGCGCCTGCTCCAGCAGACCGTGGCCGAGCTTCAGGCCTCCGTCTCGCAGCTCCAGCGCGACAACGCCGCCCTGAGCAGCCAGGCCGAGACGGGGCGTGCGGCCTACGTGACGCTTGCCCAGCTCAACGATGCCGTTGCCCAGCTCAAACAGACGACCGATGCGGCGCTCGCCGAGCAGAAGCGCGACACGCTCCAGGTTGTGGCGCAGCAGATCTCGAAGCTGGCGAAGGAGACCAATGCCGCCATCGCCGCCGTGGCCAAGGGCCAGGCGACGCGTCCGACGATCAGCACCCAGTTCAGCGACGATTTCCCGAAGGAGGGCGTGACGCACACCGTGCAGACCGGCGAGACGCTCTCGATCATCGCGAAGAAGTACGGCGTGCCGATGAAGAACATCCAGAACGCCAACCGCATCGCCGACCCCACGAAGGTGTTTGTCGGCCAGAGCCTTTTCATCCCCGGAGCAACCGGCCCGTTGATGCCGGCACCGCAGGTCCGACCCACCAACTGACATGTCCACCCCAAAGACCCAATCTCGTCTCGGGCGCGGCCTCGGCGCCTTGATCGCGTCCGGTGCCAAGAAGCCCGACGCCCCGGCGTCGCCGGCTCCGAAAACCCCCGCGGCGCCCCAGGCCGGCCAGCCTGCGCCGGCGACTCCGGCCGTGGCGGCGGCCCCGACGTTGCCGAAGCCCGAGGGGTTCGCGGACATTTCGGTGTCCGCGATCGAGCCCAATCCGCACCAGCCCCGCAAGGTGATCGAGCCGGCCGCGCTGGCCGAGTTGGCGGAGAGCATTCGAGCCGAGGGCCTGTTGCAGCCGATCGTCGTCCGCAAGGTTGGCGAGAAGTTCCAGCTGATCGCCGGTGAGCGTCGCTGGCGGGCGTTCCAGCATCTCAAGATCAAGACGATCCCCGCCCGGGTGGTCGCGGCCAACGAGGCGACCTCGGCGGCGATCGCGCTCATCGAGAACCTCCAGCGCGAGGATCTGAATCCGATGGAAGAGGCCTTCGGCTATGCCAGCCTGATCCGCGACTTCGACCTCACCCAGGAGGCCGCGGCGGAGCGGGTCGGCAAGGCCCGCGCTTCTGTCGCCAACTCCCTGCGACTGCTTCAGCTCGATGCCGAGACCCAGGGGTACATCTCGAAGGCGTTGCTCTCGGTTGGCCACGCCAAGGTGCTGCTCGGCCTCGAGAATGCGGCCGAACGCCAGATGCTCGCCCGTCGCGCCATCGAGGAGGGGATCAGCGTCCGGGTGCTCGAGCAGCTTGTGCAGCGGCGCCGGGTCGCGGCCGCCGCGCCAAGTGCGGCCGCGGGCGGTCGCCCGGTGCCCGTGGCGGAGGCCACGGCGGTTGCGAGCATCGAGAAGAAGCTCACGTCGCACTTCAATGCCCGGGTCTCCCTCAAGCATTCGCCCAAGAAGGGCAAGATCGTGATCGAGTACCAGGGGAACACCGATCTGCAGCGCATCCTCGATCGCCTCGGGGTCAGCGTGTGAAACGTGGTTTCGCGGGCGGGGCGGCCTCGGGGCCGCGCCCCGCATCACTGGTGGGATAGCGGAACGATCGGGGCGGAGCGGCCGAGCGAGTCGCTCTGTCTCCCATTGCGCTCCCGGCCCGCCCCGCCGGGGGAGCGACATGTGGTGGCACGGGGCGGTGTGTTTGCTTGGCGGGCCCGAAGTCGGGCTCGTTTCGGCGGCGCAACTGCGGTGCCAACGGTCGCTCCGGACCTGCCTTGACAAAGGGTGGGGGGGGCGGTTGCCTCGGCGCCTTTATGACCATTTTGATCGTCGTCCTGACCTTCCTGCTTGTTCTGGTTTCGCTGTTCCTCGGGTTGCTCGTTCTCGTGCAGAAGCCCCGTTCCGACAGCGGCCTGGGTACGGCGATGGGTGGTGGCATGGCCGAGGCGACCTTCGGTGCCGAGACGGGCAACGTGCTCACGCGTTCCACCATCGTGTTGGCGGTCGCGTTCTTCGTTTTGGCCTTCGGTGCCTACATCGCGCAGATCTACGTCTCGAAGCACAAGGACAAGTCGATCGAAAGCCTGCCGAGCGCTCCGGTCTCCACTGCTCCGGCGGCGCCTGCGCCCGCTCCTGAGGCCGCCCCGGCGGCTCCGGCCCCGACGACTCCTGCCCCGGCGGCCCAGCCCTGAGGGTTTGGTCCTGTTACTTTCCATGAACGCGAGGCGCATCGGCCGGTACACGGTCTGCGGCCGCGCGTTTTTTTTTGCGTTGGCGGCCGGTGCCCAGAGTCGAATCCGCCCCGAGCCCCGCTACGCCTTCACCGGTTCGGCCGATCCGGCGGAAGGCCGGCGAATTCTGACGGAGTCTCGTCGGCTCGGTCTGGCGGGGGACTACGCCCTCGACTTCACGCTGCGGGTGATGCCCCGGCGCGGCGACGAGCGCTTGGTGTCGGGCCGGATGTACGGCACGCGCAACGAGGTTGGCCCGGTCTCGCTGGTGGAGTTTCCCGCGGGCACCGAAGGGGTCCGGAGGATCCTCGTGCAGAACGGCCCGCAGTCCGGAGTCTGGACGGTGCCGAGCGATGGCGCGGATGCCGTCGCCGTGGGGGCTGCGCTGTTGTTTGCGCCGCTGGCTGGTACTGATCTGACGGCCTTTGATCTCCAGATGCCGTTCCTGTTCTGGGATGATTGTGTGTTCGAGGGAGTGGTCAGCGTGCGGGGACGTCCGGCCCACCGGTTCCTCGCCTATCCTCCGGCGGAGATCGCCGCGGTGCGCCCGGCGCTTGCTGGGGTGCGGTTCTATCTGGACACCCAGTTCTCCGCTCTGGTGCAGGCCGAGGAGCTCGGCCCGGACGAGACACCCGTGAAGACGATCAGCGTGCTCGATCTGAAGCGGACGCAGGACCAATGGATCGTCCGCACCATCGACTTGCGCGACGAGGCCACGCGCAACAAGACGCGCTTCCGGATCAACGCGGTGGCGCTGAACTTGAGTCTGCCGCGCATCGTCTTTGCCCCCGCGCATCTGCCGGTGCCTCCGGCTTTGGATTCCTCGGTGCAGTTCGAGGCGTTCAAGTAGGCGCAGATCGGTCCGGCGGCTGCGGTTGGAGCGATCTCGGCCGGTGTTTGTCAGTTGATTGCGCGCTCGCTCCGCGGATCGAAGAGGTGGGCGTTCTGCAGGTTGAAGACGACCTTGAGCTTCTGCGCGGGCAAGTAGCGTGTGCCGCCGCGCATGCGCGCCACGAACGAGTGCGCGCTCGAGGTGAGATAGAGATGGGTTTCCGCGCCCATGGGCTCCGCGACCTCGATGTCGACCTCGGCCGAGGTGCCGGGCGGCGGGTTCGCAGCCGCGAGGGCATCGTGCACGTCTTCGGGACGGATGCCGAGGACGACGGGCTGCCCCTGAAATGCTGCGGCGCGTGAGGACATGCGCTCGTCGAGGGCGAGGCAGAGCGGTGCACCGGTGGTGTTGCGCTCGATGAACGCGAGCCTGGTTCCGGCGGCTTGGATTGTGCCATGGAAGAAGTTCATCGGCGGACTGCCGATGAAGCCGGCGACGAACATGTTTGCCGGCCGGTGATAGAGGTCGAGCGGCGTGGCGACCTGCATGATGTCGCCGTCCTTCATCACGCAGATCCGGTCGCCCATGGTCATGGCCTCAACCTGGTCGTGCGTGACGTAGATCATCGTCGCACCGAGGCGGGCGTGGAGTTTGGAGATCTCGGTGCGAGTCGAGACCCGCAGTTTGGCGTCGAGGTTCGAGAGGGGTTCGTCGAAGAGGAAGACCTTGGGCTTGCGGACGATGGCGCGGCCGACGGCGACCCGCTGGCGTTGTCCGCCGGAGAGGGCCTTCGGCTTGCGCTCAAGCAGCCCCTCGATCCCGAGGATCAGGGCGGCCTCGTGCACGCGTTGGTCGATCTCGGCGGAGGGGAACCTACGCAGCTTCAGGCCGAAGGCCATGTTGTCCCGCACGCTCAGGTGGGGGTAGAGCGCGTAGTTCTGGAAGACCATCGCGATGTCGCGGTCCTTCGGGTGGACATCGTTGATGATCCGGCCGTCGATGCGGACGGAGCCCGCGGTGATCTCCTCGAGGCCGGCGATCATGCGCAGGGTGGTGGACTTGCCGCAACCCGAGGGACCGACGAGGACCATGAACTCCCGGTCCTCGATCGTGAGGTCGATCCCGTTGACCGCCCTGATCCCGGCTCCGGCCCTGTCCGGATAGACCTTCACGAGCTGTTCGATGACGACCTTGGCCATGGGGTGGAGCGGCGGATGCGCGGCGAGATCGACGTTTTCCCCGACTAGGGAGTCAACACCAGAACGCCCTTGCGCGCGGGCGGACGTGGCGGCGTCCGCGAAAGACCGATGCAAAAAACTAGTTGCCATCGAATACGTTTCGCGAAAGTTACGCTGTCTCAACCGCAACTGCGATACATCAACACCGTTAAACGAATACTGATATGCCCTCCACCTCACAGGAAAGTTCACCGCTCACGTTCGATCTCAAGGAAGAGCTCCTCGCCAAGATCGAGTCCGCCCGCAGCAGCCTCGACATGGCCACCAACAGCGAGGTCATCCGCCACGCGATCGAAACGTTCGATTTCGCCTCCTACTCCGCTCCCGTGAAGGCGCACCGCCAGATCTCCGTGCGTCTCCGCATGGACAGCAAGCAGCGCCTCGTGAAGCTCGCCAAGAAGCACGACGTCAGCGTCGGCGAGCTGCTCCGCACGGCGATCGATGCTCTGCCGGTCTCGAAGAAGGCCGCCAAGAAGGGCAAGAAGTAAGAGTCGGTTTCTCCAACCTTTATCAAGCCCCCGGACCATGGTCCGGGGGCGTTTTGTTTCTCCTCGGGCGCTTCGCCGGCGGGTGCCGCAATGATCCTGATCCGCCGGGCGGCAGGAGACCGGACTGGGTGGAAAGTGGCGGGTTGCCCCCTACGGGGCTTGCATCGATTCGGGCGACCTTCCAGCCTGCGCGTTCGCCATGACCCAAAACCGCCGTTCTCTCTCTCCTTGGGCCAAGAACATCTCGCCGTCGCCTACTTTGGCGGTGGATGCCAAAGCCAAAGCACTCAAAGCCGCCGGTGTCGACGTCTGCGGCTTCGCCGCCGGTGAACCCGATTTCGACACGCCCGACTTCATCAAGGAGGCCTGCGCCAAGGCCCTTGCCGCGGGCAAGACCAAGTACGCCCCGGCCGCGGGTATTGATGAGCTCCGCGCGGCCATCGCCGAGCGTTACGCGAACGACTACGGCCTGAAGATCACCCCGGCCCAGACCTGTGTGAGCCCCGGCGGCAAGTATTCCTGCTATCTCGCCATCATGGCGACTGTCGGCCCCGGCGACGAGGTCATCGTCCCCGCCCCGTACTGGGTGAGCTATCCCGAGATGGTGAAGCTCGCCGGCGGTACCCCGGTCATCGTCAGCGCCGGCGCCGAGAACGGCTTCAAGCTCACCGCGGCCCAGCTCGAGGCCGCGATCACCCCGCGCACCAAGCTCGTCATCCTCAACAGCCCCTCGAACCCCACCGGAGCGGTCTATACCAAGGCCGAGATGGAGGCGTTCGTGGGCGTCGTGCTCAAGCACGGGCTCTACCTGATGTCCGACGAGATGTACGAGCATCTCACCTATGACGGCCAGCAGCACTTCTGCGCCGCCACCCTTTCGCCCGAGGCCGCCGCCGCGACCATCGTCGTGTCCGGCTTCAGCAAGAGCTATTCGATGACCGGCTGGCGCCTCGGCACCATGGTCGGGCCGGCCGAGGTCTTGAAGGCCGCGATCGACATCCAGAGCCAGACCTCCTCGAACGCCACCACCTTCGCCCAGTACGGCGCCCTCGCCGCGCTCAAGGAGAAGGACAAGGCCGCCGCTGCGCTCAAGCCCATGCTCGAGGCCTTCGATCGCCGCCGGAAATTCCTCCATGCCGAGCTCAACAAGATCCCCGGCATCACCTGCGGTCTTGCCCAGGGCGCGTTCTACCTCTTCCCGGTCATCTCGTCGTTCGGGCTGAAGTCGGGCGAGTTCTGCGCGAAGCTGCTCGACCAGGAGAAGGTCGCCGCCGTCCCCGGGGTCGCGTTCGGCGCCGACGACTGCCTGCGCCTCAGCTACGCCACCGGTGACAAGATCATCGCCGAGGGCGTTCGTCGCCTCGGCGTGTTCTGCGCCTCGCTCAAGCGCTGATCGTCCCTGTTTCCGGACTTTCTGGGCCGCAGGTTACCCCC
>JAEXPG010000060.1 GCA_023447015.1 Verrucomicrobiota bacterium | reverse complement strand
GCGCAGTCGATGTCGCCAAGTTCCGGGAACGCGAGGTCGACGCGGAAGATGGCGTGGGTCCAGTGGATCAGGTCCCACGATTTCATGAGCACGAGGGCGCGGTTGTTACCCCAACCGTGCTCCGCCTCGGGACGTTGCCACGGGGTGTCGCGGAAGCCGGCCTTCTGCCCGAAGATGTGGAGGTCGGTCATCGCGAGGTAGAAGGCGCCGTCGGGGCCGCGGGCGAGGTGCGGGTCGCGCACGCCTTTCTGCTCGGCGAGGAGTTCGCCGTCGAAGACGGGCTCGCCGCCGTTGACGTCGGTGAAAGTGGTGCCGTCGCGACTGACGGCGAGGTAGGCGGAGTGGGTGCGGTCCTTGAAGTAGACCATCACGTAACCGGCGAGGTCCTGCTCGCGGAACGGGCGGGCCGGCGCGGGCAGTGTACCGAAGATCTCGATGCCGGTGGGTTTCTTGACCCGCGGAGTCGCGGGAGCCGGCTGCGCCGGGCAGGCGATCGTGCCGGCCAGCAACAGGGCACCCGCCACGATGGCGTGGCGGACGCGGAGGAAGTGTTGAAGGCCGTGCACGATGAAGCCCGGGGTGTTGGCGGTTTACTTCTGCGCGGCTGCGGCGGCAGGCGCCGGCTTGTTCACGTCGGAGACCGACTGCTCGATGAGGGTGGCGACACCGCGCGGGTCTTCCTGCTGGGCGACGTGGCCGCCGGGGAAGGTGCGGATGGTCCAACCGCGGGCGACGGCCCGCTGCCAGCTCTTGTCGGTCTTGGCGCGTTCTTCGACGGACTTGTCCTTCGGGACGAATGCGACGTAGGTCACCGGCAACGCGAGCGCGGCGGGATTCTTGTACGAGACGGGCATGTTGAAGCACTTGATCGACTGCTTCACGCTGTGCGGCGGCTTGTCGCCGGGCTTGACCCAGGGCACCTGCATGAAGCCGTCAGCGAAGTTGGGCCCCTGGGGGCTTTGGCTGCCGAACAGGTCCCAGATCGACATGCCGTCATCGGGCACGGCGGCGTCGAGGTAAACGACATGCTTGATGCGCTCGGGAATGCGGTCGATCACGCCGGTGATGACCATGCCACCGTAGCTGTGGCCGGTGAGCACGATGTCGTGAAGGTCCTCGAAGAGGATGAGGTTCACCACGTCGTTGATGTGGGTCTCCAAGTTGACCTCGGTGCTGTTGAGGTGCATGCGCTCGCCGAGGCCGGTGAGCGTGGCGCGGTAGACGGTGTGACCGTCGGCAGTGAGGAACTCGCCGGTGCGTTTCCATTCCCAGCCGCCGGCGGTGGCGCCGTGGACAAGAACGAAGGTCTGCTTCGGGGCGGCGTCGGCGGCGCGGGTGGCGCCGACGGCGACGAACGAGGAGACCAGGAGCAGGGCTGCGAGTCGGATCAGGTGTTTTTTCATGGGTGAAGCAAAGGGGCGGAAGGTGCGGTTCAGCGGCTTTCGGGGAACATGATCTGGGCGGTTTGCCAGAGGTAACGGCGCCAGTTCAGCCACTCGTGGCCGTGGGAACTGAGCACGGAGAAGTTGCGCACGCCGTGGTCGGCGAAAACAGCGAGGGTGCGCATGCTGTTGCGGTAGGCGATGTCGGTCTCGCCGACGCCGAAGTAGATGGGCTGGACGAAGCGCTCGTTGATCTTCGGATCGCTCAGGAGTGGCTCGATGTTGGCCTTGAACACCTCGAGCTCGCGTGGCCAGTAGCCGGAGCTGAAGACGTAGAGTTCCCCGAATGTTTCGAGGTGGGTGAGCCCGGTGTTGAGGACGACGAAGCCGCCCATGGAGAGGCCGGCAACGGCGCGGCTCTCGCGGTTCGGCCGGGTGCGATAGCGGGTGTCGACGAAGGGCAGGATGTCCTGGAGAAACTCGCGCGAGCAGGCGTCGTCCTCGCCGAGTTTGGGCGGAGTGCCGGTGAACAGGCCGCTGGCGTTCGGCATCACGACGATCATCGGGCGGGCTTTGCCGTCGGCGATGAGGTTGTCGAGGATCCGGTGGGTGAAGCCGCTCTTGGTCCAGTGGGTGTCGTTCTCGCCACCGCCGTGGACGAGGTAGAGGACGGGATAACGCCGGTCGGTGGCGGTCGCGTAGTCGGGCGGGAGGTAGATGTGCAACTGCTTCTCTGCGCCCGCGGTGGTGTGGTACTTCACGACTTCGACGGTGCCGTGCGGCACGTTGCGCTCGGCGTAGAACTGCTCGTCCTCCGGCGCGGGCAACGCCGGGAGCAAGGAGACCGGACGGGCCGGCGGCGGCGCGACGTAGAGACCGCCGTCCTCGGGGCTGGGCAGCTTGCGGGGCGCGGCGGCGTCCTCGGCCCGGGCGGTGAACGCGAGGGGGAGCAGGAGCAACAATGGGGTGAGTTTCATGGGTTCAGAGCAGAGTCGGTTGGGTGAGAAGGGAGAGGCGAACGTCGTCACGGAAACGCGACGGTCTGGGCGGAGCCGTCGTAGGTGATCGTGCGGCTCGGCGGCGGCTGGCCGGGGCCGCAGAGCCGCACTTCGAGGCGGCGAGTTGGCGCCATGCCCGGGAAGGAGCCTTGCCGGGCGCCGAGGCGGAGCGTGCGCGTGGCGTCGTCCCAGGTGAGTTCGCAGGTGGTGCGCTCGCCGTGCTCGTAGGCGTAGGTCTCGCCGTCGTCGTCGTAGAGGGTG
>JAEXPG010000553.1 GCA_023447015.1 Verrucomicrobiota bacterium | reverse complement strand
GCGGTTTACCAGTGTGAAACGAAGCGAGAACGTCCCTGCTCCCGTTCGCGGCCCCGGCTTTCGCCGCCCTCCCCCTTTCCGCCTCCCTCCCTCATCACCCAAAACCTATGCAAC
The DNA here is from genome assembly GCA_023447015.1 of Verrucomicrobiota bacterium. Taxonomy (GTDB): domain Bacteria; phylum Verrucomicrobiota; class Verrucomicrobiia; order Opitutales; family Opitutaceae; genus CAJCBL01. Next base: position 3,150 of record JAEXPG010000553.1, on the reverse strand, counting down.
CCTTCGACTGGATCGTCATTGGCCTCTATTTCGTGCTGCTTGTCGGCATCGTCTGGTGGTCGTCCAAGTTCCAAAAAACAACGGAAGACTACTTCCTCGCCGGCCGCCATGTGAGCTGGTTCGTGGTCGGCTGTTCGCTCTTCGCCTCCAACATCGGCTCCGAGCACATCGTCGGCCTCGCCGGTTCCGGCGCCAACAACGGCATGGCCCAGGCCCACTGGGAATTCCACGCCTGGCTGATGATCGTGTTGGCCTGGGTGTTCGTGCCCTTCTACTACCGCTCGGGCGTCTACACGATGCCGGAGTTCCTTGAGCGGCGCTTCAACGCGAAGACCCGCTGGGTGCTCTCGATCGTCTCGCTGATCGCCTACGTCTTCACCAAGGTCGCTGTCACCGTCTACGCCGGCGCCATCGTCTTCCAGACGCTGCTGCCCGACACCTTCGGCTCCGCCGACAACGCCTTCTGGGTCGGCGCCATCGTCACCGTCATCCTCACCGGTATCTACACCATCTTCGGCGGCCTGCGCGCCGTCGTCTACACCGAGGTGGCCCAGACGTTCGTCCTCCTCCTCGGTTCCGGCCTGATCACCTACTTCGGCCTCAATCACCTCGGCGGCTGGGGTGAGCTCGTCGAATCCTGCAAACCGCATGCGGAGAAGTTCGCCCTCTGGCGCCCGAACACTGACGCCACCTTCCCCTGGCTGGGCGTCATGATCGCCTCGCCCGTCATCGGTATCTGGTACTGGTGCACCGATCAGTACATCGTGCAGCGCACGCTCGCCGCGAAGAACGTCCAGCACGCCCGCCGCGGCGCGATCTGGGGCGGTTTCCTCAAGGTCTGGCCCGTGATGATCTTCCTCATCCCCGGCATGATCGGCTTCGCGCTCAACGCCAAGGGCGTCATCCACATCCCGCTCAAGACCGACGGTTCCGGCGAAATCCTCGGCGATGCCGTCTTCGCCACCATGGTGCAGTCGCTGCTGCCCGTCGGTCTGCGCGGCCTCGTCGTCGCCGGCCTGCTTTCGGCCCTCATGTCCTCGCTGGCCTCGCTCTTCAACTCCTGCGCGACCCTCTTCACGGTCGACATCTACCAGAAGCTTGTCCCCGGAAAGAGCCAGACGCACCTGGTCAATGTCGGTCGTATCGCCACCGCGGTGGTGGTCGGCGCCGGCCTGATCTGGATCCCGATCATGAAGAAGATCTCCGAAGGCAACAGCGGCCTTTACGACTACCTGCAGAACGTGCAGGGCTTCCTCGCCCCGCCGATCACCGCGGTCTTCCTCCTCGGCCTGTTCTGGAAGCGCATCAACGCCCAGGGCGCCTTCACCGGCCTCTGCGTCGGCTTCGTCGCCGGCATGATCAAGCTCACCATCCAGACGCTCACCAAGAGCGGCATGATCGCCAAGACCGGGCTGTTCGGCGCTATCGGCGAGTTCAACGGCTATTACTTCTCGGGCGTGCTCACCGTCTCGATCGCGATTCTGGTGATCATCGTCTCCCTGATGACTCCCGCCCCGAGCGAAGCGCAGGTGGCCGGCCTCACCTACGGCTCCCGCACCCCCGAGCAGCTCGCCGAGAACCGCGCCAGCTGGAATTGGCGCGACATCGTCGGCTCGGGCATCGTCCTCGGCATGGTGGTCGGCGGCTACATCTACTTCACCTGGTGGCTGACCTGAGCCCCGCGGCCCACGGCTGAGCGATCAGCCGCCCTCGACTCATCCAAGCCCGCGTCGCCCCGTGCGCCGCGGGCTTTTTCGTGCCCGGAGCCGCCCCCGGCCCTGAGATGGAGCCGCTCCGCCGCCCGGGCCGGCAATCGCCGCCCGCGAAACCCGCCCCTAGAAATCGACCTCCACGACAAGCCCGGCGAAACCCGGCGCCGCCATCGGGGTCCAGCGGACGTGCTCCGCCGAAGACAGGCGACTGTTCACAACCGCCCGGCCGATCACGTGGCCGATGAGCGCGCCGGCGAGGACATCCGAGGCGAAGTGCTCGTCGCGATCGACCCGCGCGACACAGACCATCGTCGCCACACCATAGACCGCCGCATCGATCCACGGATCGTCGCCGTAGTGTGCCGCGATCACCGAAGCGACGGTGAACGCCTGCGTCGCATGGCTGGAGGGAAACGACGCCCGCCCTCTGAACGGCGTGAAGTGATCGGCGCCCTGGCCGGACGACGGCCGGCTTCGCCCCACCATCTCCTTGATGAGCAGGGTGGCGCCACCCGAAAGAGCGCTCGCGATGAGTCCGTCCTCGGCCACAAGCTTGGCCCGGGGGTTGTGCGTCGCCACCCCGGTGACATAGAACGCGCCCAACACGCCGACCGAATACTCGTAACCGAGCGGCTCCACATCCCTCGCGAAGCGCGAGAATCCGTTCCCGTGGTTGCGCCGGGCGGCATCCCGCAACGGCTCGTCCAGCAGCAGCCCGGTCCCCACGATCAACGCGGTCGCGCCCCCAAGCTTGAGCCAGTCGTCGGAGTCCCACTCCGTGGGCGAACTCGCCACGTACTTCGTCGCATGCCAGGCGGTGCGGCCGAAGTCCGGCAACGTCGCCGCCGGGGCGGCCCAGGGCGGCTGCGCATCCGGAACGTTTTCGTCGATTGCGATGGCCGGGATGCAGGCGCCAAGCCCACCGACCACGATCCAAATGAGTGGGGTTCGGATCATGGCCGGAACGATATGCCCGGGTCGGCGGTTTTCGAACACCGAGGCCAGATTGGCGCCGGCGGATATCGCGGTTTCGCCCGGCTCCTTTCCGGCATCACGAGCCTGCCGCGGCGCCGCCCGGCACCGGACCACCCCTGCTGATACAGACGAGTGTCGAGCATCGAGCGACGAGTGCCAGACCACCGGAGGATCGCTCAGCGACGGCAAGACCGCTGGGGTCACCCCGGGAGACTCAGAACCTCGACACTCGTCGCTCGGCCCGCACCTGAATGACCATGGACCAGCGCGGCCGTGGTGCCGCCGCAGCAGCCCGCGTCGCGCCGCCGCCACCGACTCGTCCCGTACAAACCCGCGTCACCGTTCCACCGGTGCGACGTCCGGTTCTTGTTGAGCCGCGTCACCGCACCGCCAGCATCGCTGCCGTTTCTGCCGTCCGGCGCGCGCGCGCGCCGCGGCGCCGCCCCCCGCCCCGCCCCGTCAC
>JAEXPG010000541.1 GCA_023447015.1 Verrucomicrobiota bacterium | reverse complement strand
TTCTCGAGCAGATTGCGAAACACGGTGCGGACCTTTTCGGCGTCGATCTGCACGAGGAGAGGGCCGGCGGGCAACTTGAGCTGCACGCGCTGCGGCGCGGCGCGCGCTCCGGCGATGACGGAGCGGAGCAGTTCGGCGAGATCGGTCCGGGCGGTCGTGAGCCCGCGGCCGTGTTGGAGACGCTCGAGTTCGAGCAGGCCTCCGATCAGGTGTTCCATTTCCGCGAGGTCCTCGGCGAGGGCGGTGCGACGGTCGCTCGCCGGCATCAGCTCGAGGGCGACGCGCATCCGCGTGAGGGGCGAACGCAGCTCGTGGCTCACGTCCTGCAGGAGTTGATCGCGTGCGGCGAGCATCGCGCGGATCCGGTCGACCATGGCGTTGAAGGCGATGGTGAGGCGCCCGAACTCGTCGGTGGTCTCGACGGGGAGCGCGATGTCGAGGCGGCCGCCGCTGAGCTGGACGACGCCGTCGGTCAGCGTGCGCAGCGGGCGGATGAGTTGCCGCAGGACCAGATAAGCGAGGGCGAAGACGGTCAGGAGGATGAGCAGCAGCAGGACGACCAACGCCGGGTGCAGGCTGGCGAGCCGGTGCCGCAGACTCCAGACGACCAGATAGGCCCCGCCGTCCGGCGCGGTGGCGATGGCGTAGCGTTGCAGCCCGGAGGTGCCGGAGCCGGATGCGCTCGTCTGCGCCCGGACTTCGGCGACGGTGGGGAGGCTCTCCTCGGTCGTCCAACCGCCCGCCGGACCCTCGTAGCGGACCTGGAGGTCGAGCCGTTGCGCGAGCGAGGTTGCGGTGGCGCGATCGGGCGCCGTTTGGGCCATCGTGCGGGCATACTCCTGCAACACCCGGTCCATGCCGTTGTGGATCTTGGGCGCGACGATGAACCAGAAGAAGCCGCCGACGAGCAACAGGATGCAGACGGCCAACGTCGCCATGACCGCGAGCAGGTGCGCGAAGACCGAGCGATGCATGGCGGGAAACAACCCTGCGGGCGCGCTGCCCGCCGGCGCCGAGGACGCGGCGCGGTCAGACATGGCCACCTCCGATGAAGCTGTAGCCCACGCCACGCACGGTGCGGATGAAGGTCGGCTGGCGGGGGTCGTCGCCGAGTTTCTGGCGCAGTCGGCTCACCAGGACGTCGATGGAGCGGTCGTAGGCGGCCCAATCGATGCCCTTGGTCTCGTCCATGATCCGGTCGCGGCTGAGCACCCGGCCGCGGTTGCGCACGAGGCGGCCGAGCAGCGCGAACTCCGCGGTGGTGAGGGCGAGGTCGCGACCGGTCTGCCGGGCGGCGCGCGTGGTCCAGTTCACCTCGAGATCGCCCACTGTGATGAGCTCGTTGTCCGTCGGCGTGCCGCGGCGCAGTACGGCGTTGATCCGGGCGACGAGTTCGCGCGGCTCGAACGGTTTCGCGAGGTAGTCGTCGGCGCCCAGCTCGAGGCCCACGACGCGGTCTGCGACCTCGCCGCGCGCGGTGAGCATCATGATCGGTGTGCGGCTGGCCTCGCGGATCTACCGACACACGGCGAGACCGTCCATCTCCGGCAACATGACGTCGAGGACCACGAGATCGGGCGCATCCTGCTTGAGCAGCCTCAGGCCGGCGGCCGGGTGCGCCGCGGCGCGGACCACGAAGCCGAAGCGGCCGAGGTACTCGGTGAGCAGCCCGGTCAGGCGCACGTCGTCGTCGATGATGAGCAGACGAGGGCCGTGGGGGGGCGGTGGAATCGGGCCGGGGCCGGTCGGGGCGGTCATTTGGATTGGAGCGCTTGGATCGGAGGAATGCGGGCGGCGTTGCGGGCCGGCCAGGCGCCGAACCCGAGGCCGATCACCAGCATCGTGCCGAAGGTCAGGAGGAGCGAGGTCGCCGGCAGGGCGAGATTCCATGCGGTCAGCCGCGCCACGGCAAGGGCGGTTGCACCGGCGAGGACGATACCGGCCAGCCAGCCGCCGCCGGCGAGGGCGACCGCCTCGAACAGGAACAATCGGAAGATGTCGCGGGCGCGGGCGCCGACGGCGACACGGAGCCCGATCTCGCCGGTGCGCTCGCGCACGCTCAACAGCATGAGCCCGAGAATGCCGATGCCGCCGACCAACAATGCGAGCGCGGCCAGCCCGCTGGTGTAGCGGCTGAGCGTGGCGACCAGCTCCTGTTGCACCAAGCGGCTCCGCGCGGTGTTCTGCACGGCGAAGTCGTCGGGGCGGCCTGTCACAGCGAGGTGGTGACGCTGGCGGAGCAGGTCCGCGGCGGCGACGGCCGCGGTGTCCATCTCCGCGGAATCGCGCACGCTGGTGTAGATGACGGACAGGTAGTCGCGGTTGAAAACGCGGCGGGCGGCGGTGGCCAGCGGGACGAGGACCTCGCTGTCCTGGTCGGCTCCGTCGTTCGACGGCCCCTTCGGCCGCAGCACGCCGACGATGGTGAACGGCACGCCGCCCACGCGGATCTCCGTGCCGACCAGCGAGCGTCCCGGGGCGAGGGCTCCGGCCAAGCGCGCGCCGAGCACGGCGACCCGGAGCGCGGCCGCGTCGTCGGCCGGCGTGAAGAAGCGCCCGGTCGCGACCTCGAAACGGCGGGCGACGATAAACTCCGGAGTGGTCCCGCGCACGGTGGCGAAGGTCGAGCGCGGGCCGGCCTTGATCCGAAGACGGCCGTCGAGCGAGGGGGCGACGACCGGCAGCGCCGGGCAGATGGCCAGCGCCGCCGCGTCGGCGCGCCGCAGGGTACAGGCCGGGCCGCCGATCGTGGGCCGGGCGGGGCGGCGCGGCATGGGCAGCGGTTTCACGATGAGCAGGTTGGTGCCGGTGCGGACGAACGCCGCCGCCAGCTCCGCCTCGGCCCCGGCTCCGATCGCGCCGGACACAACCACGGCGGCGACGCCCGCCGCGATGCTGGCGAGAGCGAGCAGCGAGCGTCCGCGGTGCGTGCGGAGGTTGCGGAAGGCGGAGGCGAGCAGGCGGCGCAGTTTCATCGCAGGGCCTCGACCGGGAGCAGGTTCGCCGCGCGACGCGCGGGCAGCACGCCGGCGAGGAGGCCGCACAAAGCGGCCAACAGCAGACCTGCGAGGATCGCGCGCCACGGCGACTCAACTTCGAGATGGAGACGGGCCGCGAGCGTGTAGCCGCCGGCAAGGCCGAGCAGCAGGCCCAGCGTGGCACCGTTGCAGGCCGTCAGGACGGTCTCGGCGAGGAACTGGGCGACGATCTGCCGGCGGTCGGCGCCGAGGGCGCGGCGCAGACCGATCTCCGCGACTCGCGCATTGACCGAGGAGAGCATCAACGCGGCGGAGACGGCGGCGCCGACGAGCAGGACGAGGGCGGCGGTGCCGGGCAGGTACCAGGCGAGCAGGCGTTGCATCCGGCCCTGCAGGCGCTGGATCTCGACCGGGGTGATGAGCCGGAAGTCGTCGGGTTGGTCGGCGGCGAGTGCGTGCCGCGAGCGCAACACCTGGCGCACGGCGGCGGCGGTGGCGAGGAGGTCGCCGCCCTCGTGCACCTGCAGGCGCGCGCAGGCGATCAGGTCGGTGTTGTCGAGGCGGCGCATGAGCGTGGAGATCGGGACGACGATCTCGTTGTCGCGGTCCATGCCGTGGAGATCGGTGCCGAAGGACTCAAGCACGCCGATGACGGTGAATGGCACGGACTCGATCTGGATCTCGCGGCGGAGCGGGCTGGCGTCGCCGAACAGTTCGCGGGCGGCGGTGCGCCCGATGAGCGCGACGCGCTCGCGACGCTGGACGGCGGTGACGTCGAAGCACTCGCCCTGGGCGGCGCTCCGGCCCCAGATCCGCCAGCCGCGCTCCGACTGGCCGAGCACGCGCACCGTGGTCGAGCGACTGCCGCTCCGCACGGCGACGGAGAGCGACTGCATCGGATCCCAGTCCTCGACCGCGGGCATCGCCTTTGCGACGGCCTCGATGTCGTCGAGGGACAGCCGGGCAGAGTCGGGTCGTGGGCCGCCGCTCGCCTGGTTCGGACCGGCGAGGATCAGCAACGCCGAGGAGCCGAAGTTCTGGCGCACGGTGGAGATCAACTTGCGGCGCACGCCTTGGCCGACCACGAGGATGAAGGTCAGTGCGGCGACGCCCACCAGGCTGCCGACCATCATGAAAGCGGTGCGCAGCTTGTAGCGGCCGAGTGTGCGGAGGCTGTGCAGAAGCAGGCGGGTGGGTGTCATCGGGCTACCTCCTGTGTGGCGACGACGCGCAACGTGGTGTCGGCGACAAGTTCGCCGTGCTCGAGGCGAAGCATGCGGTCGGCGCCGGCGGCGATTCCGGCGTCGTGCGTGACGAGGATGACGGTACGGCCGGCGCGCTGGAGGTCGCGGAACAGCGCGAGCACCTCGGCCGCGGACTGCGGGTCGAGGTTGCCCGTCGGCTCGTCGGCGAGGACGAGCTGCGGGTCGTTCACGAGCGCGCGGGCGATGGCGACGCGCTGCTGCTGGCCGCCGGAGAGCTGTGCCGGGGTGTGGTGCAGACGGTCGCCGAGCCCCACCGTCTCGAGGGCGGCCCGGGCGCGGCCGCCAAACGAGGTGCGCGGCGAGTAGAGCAGCGGCAGCTCGACGTTCTCCAGCGCGCTGGTCCGCGGGAGCAGGTGGAACGCCTGGAAGACGAAGCCCAGATACTGGTTACGGAAGCGGGCCTGTGCGGCCTCGGGCAGCGTGCCGACCTCCTGCCCCGCGAACCGGTAGTGCCCGCTGGTGGGCCGGTCGAGCAGGCCGAGGAGGTTCATCAACGTCGACTTGCCCGAGCCGGAGGAACCGACGACGGCGACGAATTCGCCGCGGCCGATACGCAGCGAGACATTGCGCAGAGCGTGGATCGCGCCGCCCGCGGGATGCGGGTAGGTTTTGGTGATCAGTTCGAGTTCGATCATGGTGTGTTTTCTCCTGGGGAAACGGGGGAGCTGAGCGCGACTTCGTCGCCGAGGCGGAGGCCGGCGACGACCTCGAGGAAGCGCTCGTCGCGGGCGCCGAGCGTGAGTGGCCGACGGACGAGGAGGTCGTTCTCACGCACGAGCGCGAACGGCCGTCCCTCCGCCCACTGGACCGCCTCGACCGGGAGGCTCGCGACCTGCTCGCGCTGCACCAGCGCGATGCGGACGGTCGCGGTCATCTCCGGGCGGAGGATGCGGCCCGGGGGCGGCGCGAACTCGACGACGGCGACGTAGTTGACGACGTTGTCGCGGATCTCGGCCTTCGGGTAGATGGTCGTGACCCGGCCCGGAAAATCCTCGCCCGGGTAGGTGTCGACGGTGAACACCGCGGTCTGGCCGGCCTCGACGCGCCCGATGTCGGTCTCGTCCACGTAGGCCCAGACTTCGAGGTGGGCGAGGTCGACCAGCGTCACGAAGGTCGGGGCGGCGAAGCTGGCCGCAACGGTCTCGCCCTCCTGGGTGGCGACCGAGGCGACGATGCCGCCGATCGGCGCGACGATGCGGGCGAAGTCGCACTGGGTCTCGGCGTAGGTCAGCTCGGCGCGGGCGACGGCGACCTGCTGCTCGGCCACCGCGCAGCTGCGTTCGGTGAGGTCGAGTTCGCTGGGCGCGATCACCCGGGCGGCCCCGAGCTCCCGTTTGCGGGAGAGATCGGAGCGCGCGAAGGCGAGCTCAGCCTCGGCGCGCCGCAGGCTGGCGCCGGCCTGGTCGCGGCGGGCGACGAGGTCGCGGTCGTCGAGCTCGGCCAGCAGCTGGCCCTTGGTCACCACCGAACCGACACGGACGGGCAGCGAACGGACGACGCCGGAGAGACGCGAGCCCACGCGGACCTCGGCGCCCACGCAGGGTTTGACGACCCCGGTGGCCTTCGCGAAGGCGGCGATGGTGCGGGCGGTCACCGTGGTGGTTGGCGCGGATGGTGTGGTGCTGGCTACGGCGGCGGCACGGCGCGGGAACAGGCGCAGCGCACCGGCGCCGAGGACCCCGAGGATGAGCAGAATGGCGACCGTCGGCTTGATCATCGGAGGAGCCGGCCGACGGTGGAGCGGAAGAAGTTCATGCCCGCAGGATGCCCGCCGGATGTTTCTTCCGTACTACCGCTGTGTAACAGAGTGTAACAGCGGAGCGGCGCGGGAGCGCGGCGGCGAAGCTCCGACCTGCCGATGCGCAGCTCCTCAGCGCTGTGCACTCGACGACGCCCCTCAGCCTGTACGCGGGTGCAGCCGGAGCGCAGACAGATCAGAGACGATGGAGTCGACCAAGGACGCGGTGCGAGGGGCGACTCCGGCCGCCGCTAGGGCGCGGGCTTGGCGGGCGGCGGGTCGACGGGCTCGTTGTTGAGGGTGTTGCCCGTGACTTTGGAGGGGCGGTCGGGACGGAGGCGGAAAACCCGCACCTTGGCCGAGGGCGGGGCGGTGACGCGGTTGTCGCGGATGGTGACCAGCCCCGGCGCGTTGCGTTTCTGCGAGTGGATGTCGGTCTGTGCGTCGAAGATGTTGAGCGGGCCGTCGGCGACGACGATGTGGTTGTCCGCGACGAGGAGATCGCCGCAGGAGAAGCCGACGACGACTGCGTTGCCGAGGCTGGCGGGGGCCTGGATCCGGCTTCGTTGCAACGTGCCCCCGAAGGAGAACTCCGAGAAGACGACGTTGGTCGCGACGAAGGTGCAGTCGGTGAAACTGGCGTTGCCGAAGGAGCGGGCGACCTGGCTGTTGCAGGCCTCGGTGCCGCGGAAGGTGCAGCGGCGGAAATCCGCGAACCGACCGTCGTCGGCGTCGAGGGAGAGGCCGCCGCGCACGGCGGCGTCGGGTTGGCGGACGAAATCGCAGTCGAGGAAGGACGACTCGTAGCTGTTGGAGATGTTGAGCGCCTTGCGGCGGCCGAAGACGCGCACGCCCTGGAGGTGGAAGCCGCGGGTGGTGCGGGTGAGTTTGAGGAGTGCACGCGACTTCCCGATCTTTGTCCCCGCCGGGAGGACTGTGCCGGGCGGAGGGTTGAAGCCGAGGCCGGGTTCGGCCGGTGCGGCGGCGGTTGCGTCGGCCGCCGGTGCGGTGACGGCACCTCCGCCGGCCCGGGGCGAACGCGTGGGGTTGCGCAACGTGACGGTGCCGGTGTTGCGGCTGACGACCTCGAGAAGCGCCTCGCCGACGGTAACGAGGCCGGACTTCGGCAGCTCGTGGAAACCCTCGCCGGAGCGCACCGCGACGGTGACGGTCCGGCCGGGATTGGGCAGCGTGAGCGGCTCGGCGAGCTCGTTGGCCCAAGCCAGGGAGGAGAGGGTGTAGTCGCGGGCGAGCGGGTGTTTGAGGCGGACGTCGCCCTCGGGGGTGGTGCCCACGACCTCGTTCATCTCGCCGTAGTCCTGCTCGAAGGCGCAGGCGCCATCGCGGATGAAGACGAGGTCGCCGGGCGCGAAGTCGGCGACGCGGGCGGGCTCGCGCAGGCGGAGGCTGGCGGAGCCGAGCGATCCGCTGTCGGGAGTGAACGGACACGCCTGGTCCGCGCCGTCGAGCCAGCCGACGTGGCGGTACGGGGCGAGCGCGAAGCCGTCGTCGATCTTGGGGCCGGTGGAGAGCATGGTGTCGCGTGCCCCGGCTCCGACGATGCGCACGTGATCGCGTTCGATGCGCCAGCCGTGCGCGGTGGCTACGTAGCGGCCGGCCGGGATGCGGATCGTGCCTCCCTCCGGAGGAAGGTCGTGGAGGGCGCGCTGAAACGCGGCCTCGTCGACGCTCCACTCGAGCGAGGTGACGAACGGGTAGTCGCGCTGGAGGTCGCGGAGGTTCTTGTACCGCTTCTTCGCGATCCACTCGCTCACCGGGTGCGGCCGGCCGTCGCCCAACGCCCCGAGCGCGCGGAGGTTGAACTCGGTGGCGGCGGCTTCGGAGGCGGACGGAGTGGACGCGGTGGACGGAGCGGACGACGCAGGCTCAGCCGGAGCGGCGCGGAGAGCGGCGACGAGGGGAAGGGCCAGAAGAAGGCAACGCGGACGCACGATCGGAGGGAAGCAGGAGTGGGCGCCGGAGCAAGAGCAGGGGCGGTTCTGGGGTAGGGCGGTTTCTCCGAAACCGCCGCGGGCGCGGCCTGCAGACTGGTGGGACACGAAGGGCGGGCCGAGCGCAGGGCGGACGTTTTGGGAAACGTCCCTACCTTCTGGTTGCGACGATAGCCGAGCCAGTTAGCCTGCCGGCATGCTTCCCCAGCGGAAGACGTTGCCTCACGAACTGCCGCCTTGGGTCGCATCCGGCGCGCTATTCTTCGTGACAGTATGTTGTCGGCATCGAGGCGTGAATGTACTGGCCCGTGACGAAGTGGCGGGAGTTCTGTTCGATGCGGTCCAACACTATGTTGCAACGGGAGGCTGGTACGTGCGGCTGATGTTGCTGATGCCCGACCATTTGCATGGCTTGATCGCGGTTCCGATTGAGGGCGACCTCGAGCGGACGGTGCGGAACTGGAAACGTTTTCTCGCGCGCCACGCAGGCATCGAGTGGCAGCGCGATTTCTTTGATCACCGGGTTCGCAATGAGGAGAGCATCGAGGAAAAGGCTGCCTACATTCGAAACAACCCAGTGCGAGGCGGGTTGGTGGTCCGGCGGGAGGACTGGCGGTTCGTGTGGGAGCCGAAGCCGTAAAGGAGTGCTCGCGCAAATCGGAACTGGGGGTAGGGCGCGGGTTGTCGAGGGAGCGAAACGGAGGGCGGACCGAGCGCAGGGCGGACGTTTCGGAGAAACGTCCCTACCTCGGACTGGTGATCACGCGTGTCATGGGGTAGGGCGGTTTCTCCGAAACCGCCGCGGGGCGAGGACTGTGGCTGGTGCAGAATCGGAGGGCAGGCCGAGCGCAGGGCGGACGTTTCGGAGAAACGTCCCTACCCTATGAGCTTGCGCAGGTACGGGGCGGTGGGGCTGCGCTTGAGTTTGGCGAGACCGGCGACGGGACCCTGGTAGAGGAGTTGGCCGCCGGCGGGCCCACCGTCGGGGCCAAGCTCGACGATCCAGTCGGCCTCGGCGAGAAGATCGAGGTGGTGCTCGATCACGGCGACGGTGTGGCCCTGATCGACGAGGCGGTGCAGGAGGTGGATCAGCTTCTCGCAGTCGCTCAGGTGCAGACCGATGGTGGGCTCCTCGAGGATGTAGAGATTGCGTGGCGACTCGCCGCGCTGACGCTCCTTGAAGGACTGCAGGCCGCGGGAGAGCTCGGTGACGAGCTTCAGTCGCTGGGCTTCGCCGCCGCTGAGCGTGGGGCTGCTCTGGCCGAGCGTGAGGTAGCCGAGGCCGGTCTCGCACATGAGCGCGCAGACCTCGCGCAGCTGGCTGTGGAAATCGAAGAAGTCGCGCGCCTCCTCGAAGG
>JAEXPG010000523.1 GCA_023447015.1 Verrucomicrobiota bacterium | reverse complement strand
TGCGCGCGCGGACCGCGGACGTTCGTGTCGGCCGCGGCGGCGGGGCTCGGCCAGGTGAGCAGGGGGTTGCGCCGCTCGCCGGCCTCGAGCACCGCCTCGACCACGAGCGGAGGCAGCGCCTCGGGGCGGTCGTTGAGCAGCCAGAGCTCGGGCTCGAACGCGTCGCCGGGCGCCCACTGGAACCGCGCGATCCGCGCGCTGGCGACGACCGGCCGGCGGGCCGCGGCGACGGCCGCCAGCGAAGCCTTCGGCTCGGCCGGCCAGCAGACCAGGCTGAGGTTCGCGGCGGCGGGCCAGGGCTCCACAAAACACCAGTTCAGCGCCATCGCCGCGCGCGGCTTCTGCCGGCGCGCCTCCTCGAAGACACCGCGCAGGCCCTCGCCCTGCATCCATTGGCTGAGCTCGACGAGCCGCTCGACCGAGCCGATCGGACCGAAGTAGCGCTCGAGCACCGCGAGACAGAGATGGTGTCCGGGCGTCCACGACGCGAAGGCGTGGTGATGTTTCCAGGAGCCCTCGGGGCGCGGCGGCCAGAGCTCCGCGGCGGGCAGGATGCGCCGGAGGACCTCAACGTTGGCCGCGCCGGGCACGCCGAACTCGGTGTACGCGGTGGCGCCGGCCTGCTGGAACAGCGCCCAGACCTCGCGATCGGTCTCGTGGTCCCAGAAGACGTAGTGCCCATGCGCCATGCCGCCGACCGGCGAGGTCGGCAGGAACGGCGTGGCGGGGTCGAGCTCGTAGCAGTTGCGGTCGAGCAGGCGCAGGACCAGCGACTGGTCGTCCATGCCCGACCAGTTGTTGAAGAGCTCGTTGCCGCCGCACCACAGCACGACGCTGGGATGGGCGCGCAGCCGGCGTAGGAGCGTGCGCGACTCGCGGTCGACGACGGCGAAATAGGCGGGCGCATCGGGGTAGCAGTTGCACGCGAGGGTGAACTCCTGCCAGACCATGAGGCCGAGCTCGTCGGCCAGCTCGAAGAACGCCTCCGGCATCACGGCCGCGCCACCCCAGCAGCGCAGGAGGTTGAAGTGGGAGTCGCGGGCGAGCCGCATGAGCGGCGCGAGGCGCTCCGCCCCGACGGTGCCGGGGAAGATCTCGGGGCAGACCCAGTTGGAGCCCTTGGCGAAGAGGCGGCGGCCGTTGATCTCAAGGGTGATCGGCGGCTCGGTGCGCGGCTTGGGAAACTGGTTGCCGGCGGGCGTGTTCCACTGGCCGGGGTACTGCACGAGCCGCGCGCGGCGGAAGCCGGTGCGCCAGCGGCGCTCGGCGCGCACGGTGCCGTTGGCGTCGATCAGGCGCACGACGTGCGTGTACCGCGGCTGTTCGCCGTGGTCGTGCGGCCACCAGAGCTGCGGCCAGGTGAGCTCGTCGCGCCACCCGATGGCGGAGAGGGTCGCGGGCAGCTCGCGCTCGAGCACGACACGCTCGCCGCCGGGCGCAAGCAGCTGCCACTGGAGCCGGGCGCCGGACTGCGGCACGACGACACAGCGCATCTCCAGCGTGGCGACGGAGAAGTTGTCGTTGAGGCGGTACGTGGCCTCGGCGGACTCGAGCCGCAGCGCCGGATGGACCACGACGGCGGCCGGCTGCCAGAGGCCGAGCGGCACCAGGCGGGGGTGGAAATCCCAGTCGTAGCTCACCGCCGGCTTGAAGGAGGGGTGGGCCGGCGCCCGGGCGTCGGGCGACGGCCGCGACTTCGGCGCCGGCTCGACGCGGATCGCCAGCTCGACGACACGCCCGGCCTGCGCGGTGAGGTCGACGACGAACGGCGTGTTCATGCCCTCCTGCTCGTGGACGACGCGGCCCTCCAGCTGCACGGCGAACCGGTAGTCGACGCCGCCGCACTCGAAGCGGACCACCCCGCCCGGCTCGGGCACCGGCACGGCAAGGCGCGCGCGGTAGGTCCACCAGACGTCCTCCATCCAGCGGTAGCGCTTCGACTCCTCGGCCTGCCAATAGGGCGGCCAGTTCTCGGCGCGCGCCCAGTCGAGCTGCACCGCGCCGGGGACCGCGGCGGGAATCCAACGTTCGGGAAGGGCGTCGCGCGTGGCGGCGTAACCGAGTTGCCAATCAAGTCGCATGGGGAATGAGGCGGGGGAGCCAACACAGTCGCCGCCCGGAAGCAATCCCGGGGACGGACCGCGTTCGCCTCCGCGAAACGGCCCGGAGGCGCGCCGGCGCCCGGCCCGACCTCCGCACCCACGGACTGGTGACACACCCGGCCGGCCTACGCCGCGCCGCCGAGGCGGATCTCGAACGCGCAGCGCGGGGAGCCCTGCAGCGCCGACTCCTTCAGTTCGCAATCGACCGCGCGCTGCGTGACCACCGCGAAGGACTCGCGGATCGCACCCACCGAGCAGCGACAGGCGGCGGCCGGCACCAGGCCCCTGCCCATCAACGGGCACGCACAATCGCCCTTCGGCACGCCGAACGACAGCGTCACCACGCCGCGCTCCCGGTCGTGCTCGGCCTGCGCGCCCCAGCGGCTGCGCGCCTCGGCGAGATAGCCGTCGAGATTGCCGACGAACTTCCCGGCGAAGCCGCTGCTGGAACAGAATCGGCCGACCTCCTCGATGATGTCGGCGAACGTCTTCGCATCGACCTTCGCGGCGACCGTGCTGACGAGTTTCGAGTAGCGCTGCCGGCCGAACGCGATCCGCCAGTCCTCGGGCGGGGGCGGTGCGGCGGGAGCGGCGGCGGACGGAGCATCTTCGGCGGCGAGCAGACCGGCCACCGTGCAGGAGCACAGACCGGCGGCGCAGGCGGATTTGAGGAAATCGCGACGTTGCATGGTTCGGGAGTTCAGGGGTTCGGGGATGGGGGCGTTATGCCTACAACCCCGGCGCCAGGCAAATCCCGTCAATTCCGCGGTCGGCGGCCTGCCGAACCGGCTGCCGACCCGGACGGCGGCGCGGCGGGTCACTTCGCCGCGGCGGCCAGCATCTCCCCCACTTCGCGCAGCAGCCGGGCGGGCGGAAAGGGTTTCTGGAGGCGGCGGACGTGGGGCAGGCTCGAGAGGTCGAGCGGCAGCACCTCGGCGCTGTAGCCGCTGCAGAACAGGAACGGCAGGTCGGCGCGGAGCGGCGAGACCTGGGCATACACGTCCATGCCGCTCAGGCCGGGCATCACCGCATCCAGCACGACAATCCGGATCTCCGCGAGGTGCTGGCGGGCGAGGCTCACGCCCTCGCCGCCGTCGCGGGCGACAAGGACGGTGTAGCCGGCCTGGGTCAGGATGCGTTGGCTGAGGGCGCGGACACTGTCGTCGTCCTCGACCAGGAGCACGGTGCCGGCACCCGTGGTGACGGGAGCGGTCTCCGCGGCGGGTTCTCCGGAGCCGCCAAGGCGGGGCGAGGTGGGCAGGTGGAGCGCAAAGCGCGTGCCGGCCTCCGGTGCGCTTTCCACGCGGATGAAGCCGCCGTGCTGCTGCACGATGCCGAAGACAACGGAGAGACCGAGCCCCGTCCCCTTGCCGGTGGGTTTGGTCGTGTAGAACGGATCGAAGATGCGGGCGAGCGTGCCCTCGTCCATCCCGCAGCCGGTGTCGGCCACGGTCACACGCACGAAGGAGCCGGGACGAGCCCAGGCGTGGGTGGCGCAGAACGCCTCGTCGAACACGACGTCGGCGACCGTGATGTCGAGGTGGCCGCCGGCCGGCATGGCGTCGCGGGCGTTCACGCAGAGATTCATCAGGACCTGCTCGAGCTGGCCCTTGTCGCCGCGGACATTGGCGGGCGGCGCGGCGCAGGTGAACGAAACGCGGATATCCTCGCCGATGAGGCGCCGGACCAGCTTGAGAAGGTCCTCGGCCAACACCTGGAGATCGACGTCCTCGACCTGCATCGCCTGGCGGCGCCCGAAAACGAGCAGCTGGCGGGTGAGCTGCTCAGCCCGCCGCGCGGCCTCCCGGATCTCCCCGAGGAGCTCACGGACCTCGTCGAAAGTCATCGCCGGCTCGCCCGCCAGGGCGCAGTTGCCGGAGATGATCTGGAGCAGGTTGTTGAAGTCGTGCGTGATGCCGCCGGCGAGCACCCCGATGGCATCCATCTTCTGGGCAAGGCGGACCTGCTCCTCGAGCTTGGCCTCGATCGTGATGTCGCGCGCCAGCATCAGGTAGCCGGCGAGCCCGCCGCCGGCGTCGCGGATCGCGGAGACGACCACCTGCAGCAGGACCGGTTTGCCGCCCGTGCCGCGGCAGGTCATCTGGTCGGTCCACTGCCCGCGCGCCGCCACCACGTGGGCTACGCGGTCGAAGGTGACGGCCGGCTCGGCGGATGCCCGGAAGAAGTCGTACGGGCGGCCATGCAGCGCCTCGGCGGAAATGCCGGTGGCACGGACGAAGGCGGGGTTCGCGTACTCGACCAGCCCGGAGGCATCGAGCACGACCACGCTGTCACGGGCCTGTTCCACCGCAGTGGCCAGGGTGCGGAGCCGCTTCTCCGTGCGCTTGCGCTCGGTGATGTCGAGCATCGAGCCGACCGCCCGGACCGGGCGCCCGGACCGGTCCCGGAGGAAATAGACACGGAGCAGGGTGTGGCCCGTGCCGCCGTCGGGCCGGAGGAAGCGGTGCTCGAGCGCGTCGGCGTCGCCATCCGGTGGCGACTCGAGCCGGGCGGCGACCAGCGCCCGGTCGTCGGGATGGACCACCTCCAGCCAGGTGTCCCGGGCCGGCGACCGGCCCCCGGGAAGACGGACCATCCGGGCGAAGTTGTCGTTCCACCACATCGCGCCGCTCGCGAGATCGAGATCCCAGACGGCGTCGTTGGTGGCGGGGGCCACGAGCTCGAAGCGCTCGTTGGCCCGGAGCAACGCGCGCTCGGCGCGGCGGCGGCGCACGGTGTTCAACCCGAGGACCGCGACCGCCGCGCCAAGCAGGAGGATGACGGAGAGCGTGGCGAGGATCCACGCGCGGTACTGCTCGTAGAAGGTGACCGGGCGATTGAAGAGCTCGGCCCCGGGCGGCAGAAGCGCGGGATCGATGTTGTGCCGGAGCAGCTGCGGATAGTCGAAGGCGCAGCGGGTCGGGCTGGCCGGAGCCACCGGGATGGAGTCGGCCGACTCGCCCGCGAGGATCCGGGCGGCGAGCGCGCCCACCGCCTCGCCGTGCGTGTCGCTGCTGAGCAAGCGTCCGCCGAGGCCGAACCAGACAGCCAGGTTCCAGTCATAGCCCTTGGTGACCGGCAGGAAGGGCTGGGACAGCATGAACACCGGCACGGCGCTGCGGGCCGGGATCTCCTCCAGGAACGCCTCGTCCTCCGACACGAGGCGGCCGGCGGCATCGCGGGCGTCGCCGAGGATCAGCGCGGCATCGGCGGCCGGCAGCGCCGCGAGGCGCGCCGGGAGCTCGTCAGCCGTCCAGTTGGTGACATGCCGAAACTCGAGGCGACCGGCATAGCGGATCGCGACGCGCTCGAAGGCCGCGCGGGTCGCGACGGTCGATGCCGAGGTGTCGCTGACCACATGCACCACCCGTGTGCCGGGCCGGAGGCGCAGGATGAGGTCGAGGTTGCCGGAGAAATCGAACGCCTCGGGGACGCCGGTGATACCGGTCTGGCCGCGCAGGACCTCGGGGCTGAAATCGTTGATGCCGCCGAAGACGATCGGCGTGCGGGCCCCGAGCACCTCGCGATGCCGCAGGGCGAACTGCAACGCGGGATCATCCAGGGCGACGATGAGGTCGAACGGCTGGTCGCGGTATTTCTCGCGGATGAAGGCGAGCCGCAGATCCAACCGCGAGGCGGCGGCATCGCGCTTGGCGTCAAGGAACTCGACGCTGGGGATGAGCCCGTGGTTGCGCCGGCTCAGGACCCGCAGCACGCCCTGCAACTCGCCGTCGGTCCAGCTGTAGCCCGGATGGTAGGAAACCAGCACGAGCACATGCGGCGGCGCAGCCACGGGCTCGGCCGGGCCCCGGAGGGCGGACAGGCAGAAACCGGCGAGGAGGAGAAGGAGGCGCAGCCAAGGGGCGCGACCGGAGCGGGGAAGTTGCATCGGCAACGGAGACGGTTGTGTGGGCGGCGGGAAGGTCGGCCGAACGTCCTCGCGCCGCAACTTCCGGCCACACGTCGGTCCGTGTCGGCGACACCCTCGCGAAACCCCGGAGTTTTGGCTCCCCGTCGGGCTCCAGCCCCGGCAACGTGGCGGGGCCGTACCGCCCATGAGCAACGAGTACATCCTAGAAACCACCGTGCGCTTCGCCGAGGTCGACCGCGACCAGGTGCTGCTGCTGCCGGCGCTGTTCCAGCTGCTGCAGGAGGCGGCGATCCGCCATGCCGACCTGTACGGGGTCGGGGCGAGCGGGCTGGCCGAGCGCGGCACCTCCTGGGTGCTCAACCGGCTGTCCGTCGGCATCACCCGGTATCCGCGGCGCGACGAAGCGGTGCGCGTCGAGACCTGGTCCACCGGCGTGCGCGGGTTCCGCGGCTACCGCGAGTTCCGGCTGTTCAGCGGCGACGAGCAGATCCTCGCCGCCTCGTCGCTCTGGCTCTGGATCGACCTGCGCTCGCGCATGCTCACACGGGTGCCGGAGGGGCTGGAGCAGGCTTTCCCCGTGGGCGGGGCCGGACAGCCGGCGCACAAACCCGAGCTGGAGCGCCTGCGGTTCACCGCCCCGGCGACCACCGCGGCCGCCACCCCGGTGACCGTGCGCTTCTCCGACTGCGACGCCAACGGCCACGTGAACAACACGGCCTTCTTCGACTACCTCCAGACGGCGCTGGTGCGCCAAGGCCGCCCCGCGCATCCCCAGAAGCTGGAGCTGCAGTTCCTGCGCGAAATCCCGCCGGCGACGGACGCCGCGCTGGTGCGTTTCGAGGCTCGCGGCGACGAGACCGCGTTCGCGATCGCCGGCGGCGAGGGCGACTACGCGGTGGGCATGCTCCAGTAATCGCGCAGGCGGCCGCCCGCCACCGTCGTGCGCGCCGGTGGACCTACTGTTCCCGCGCGCTGGCCCACCACCCGAACGCCGACGCCGCCACGAACACCGCGAGCGCACCAAGGGGGATCGACTCGTTGAGCAACGTCACCGGCCGGGCGCTCCACCTCGCGAGCAACGCCCAGCCGCCCGCGCCGAGCTCGGTCAGCGGCCCGCCCGCGAGAAGCACCGCAACCCCCGTGCCCAGCGCAGCTGCAGAACCGAGGAGCAGCCAACGGCGGCGTTGGTGGGACCGGCGCGACGCGGGCAGCCGGCCGACGACGCGCGCGGTGAAGCCGGCGTCGTCGATGTACTCCGGTGCGGCGTCGCGGAAGAGTTCGCGCAAGCGGCGTTCCTCGGCGGCGGAGTCGTCGGAAGGCTGGGGCGTGGACGCATTCATGGCGGAAGAGGGTGCAGTGGGAAGATCAGGCG
>JAEXPG010000429.1 GCA_023447015.1 Verrucomicrobiota bacterium | reverse complement strand
GGGTATGCAGCGGTGATTAAGTCGGCGCGGGAGCATATCGCGCAATATGATGACCGGTCTAACCGTATTGGCGAGATGATCTCGAAAATGCAATCCGAGAATATAGCGTTAGTGAATGGTCCGTTGGCGAACGCTCAATGGGTTATGGCTGAGGATGGGGCGTTCTTTACTGTGGGTGTTGTTGGTGCCATAGTTAGTGTTGGCGAATCGGAAGTCCTCTCTTGGGGGAATCTGTTCTCCGGGCTTGGTATTTGGGGTGGGCTTCGAGGCCTCAATAGAGATATTGAGGCGATCAATGCACTTACTGCTGATAGCGGGCCGCGGTTTCTGTTGATAACTGCGCTCTATCAAGCGCAGGCTGGTGTAGTTAGGACGAAGACGCTCTATGAAGAGGGTGTGTCTGTGACGGAGGCTCAGTATGAAGCGCACTGCAAATAGTCGGGCGGCCTTATCCGTACGGCTAGGTTCCTACGTGGCTATCGCGACCGCGCTGAGTCTTAATATCGTGGTGTCTGAGTGCCTGGATAGATTATGGGCAAGTGAACTGAATTCGGCGAATGGGAGCGCTGATGGATCCGCGCTTTTTCGAGTGCGTGTTCTTTCTAGGGTTGTCTCTATATTGCTGCTCATTTCCGGGCTCTTGGTGGCCGCTGCCGATCGATTGAGGGCGAGATACTGCCAAGGTATAGAAGTTCCGGGCCGAGTGGACTCTGGTGATCAGAAATAGGTCAGCGAAAGTGTGCTGGACCAAATTGATGTCGGTGTTTTGGCTGAGCTGACGTCGTAGGATTTTCGGGCCGTTTACGGTAACTACGATCCGACTGTTACCGGCGGCAACTGGTGGGGCGACCGTTTTAGGAGAGTCAGAATCTTCTGGCGTCACGGGGGGGGAGCGTGGAGAAAATCCGGATGCGATTTCTGCGTCCTGCGGCGCTGGTGCTGCTCTTCCTCTGCACCCGGCTCGGAGCCGGGATTGTCCCGATCGATGGGGCGACTTTGGGATCGGGCTATCTGGTTCGCCAAGCGCGGTTCGAGGCGGTCCCGACCCCTGAGTTGAGGGGCCCGGATTCGGGGAGCCTGAGTGCGTCGTACGAGCCCGCCACCGTGTTGTTGAGCACGGCCGAGCTCGAGGCTTTCGGGCGTCTGGACGCGGTGGTGACTGCCGAGAAGACCATCGCGGTGCGCCGGGGGAACTACTTCGATCTCTGGAGCCAGTTCGGAGGCGTCGGCGATGATCCGCGGCGGCACGCGGCGCGGATCAGTTTCGAAATCGTCGGCGCGAGCGGTGAAGCCGCCTATCTCCTGCTGGGCAACGACGACTGCTGCGTGGTTTTTGTCGATGGGCGGGCCGTGTGGGGAATGGTCGGCGTGCGCGAACAGATCGAGGCGGAGAACGTGGTTCGGATTCCCCTTGTCGGGGGAGCCGCGAAGATCGATGTGCTGTCCTGGAAGCACAGCACGTGGACGCATTTGCCAGATGATCCGTTCGTCGATTCGTGGTCGGTGAACCTCATGCTCTGCCCCTCGGCGGAGGCAGCGTGGGCGGCGGCGATGGGCAAAGCCTTCCATTTCCTGGAGACTCCGGTGGTGCGGCGCCCGGGAGACTTTCGAGCGAAGGTTCAGCTTGATGGCTTCGCCGAAGTGGCCTTCTACGACTTGCGGGGGGCGTTGGTGACTCGGAGTCGGGTCCTTCCTTCCGGAAACCTCGCTTCGCCTGATCAGGAGCTGCCGGCCCAGGGATTCGTGGGTTTCGCCGTACTGGCGGACAAGCTGGCGGAGGCGATCGTCGTGACGGGCGACCGCCCGATCGACGAGTTTGCCGCGGAGGTCTTGCAGCATCCGAACCAACAAATCCCGGCCCCGAGCGCATGGGAGTACCGAAGCCGGCATCTGTTCAAACCCGAGTTCCGCAGTGACCGGGATACTTGGTGGGCGCGAAAGGCGGCGCTCAGCCTGGCGATCGTCGGATTGGAGACGAAGATTGATCGCGAACGGATGCCGTTTAGCCTCTGGCGGTCCTCGTTGCTCGAGTTCGGCGAGTATGTTTCGAAGATCGATGGAACCCGCCAATACTATCGCGCCTACGTTGGTGCGAGTGCTACCCCGCGGCCCCTTGCGGTGATTTTGCGAGGCATCCCCTCCAAGGCACGGCCATTTCTAGAGAGCTACACCATCGCCGACCTCAAGGCGGCGGAGGAGATGCTGGGGATCGCGCAGGACACCGGTTGCGACCTGCTCTGGCCCGGGGATGTCGACGTGGATTACGGTGGCGACGCCGTGCTGGCGTGGGCGCGGGAGGGCTTCCAAGCTTTCGACCGTGATCATCCAGTGAGCGGGCCACGGCCGGTCTACTCGGTCGGCTTCTGTTCGGGCGCGGTCGCTGCCATGCGGTACGCACAGTTTGGCGACGTCGATGGTCTCGTGCTCTGGACCTCGGTCGTCAACCGGCCAACGTATCGGTGGCCGATCGTGAAGGCCGACCAGTGGCCGTTGTTGCCGGCCTCCGTGATGCGCGCGGAGGCGACGTCCAACAACCGACAGGCGTTGCGGCGGATTCCGCTGCTGGTGCTCTTCGATCACAAGGAACCGGGGCATGGTGATTGGCTGGGGACGGCGGCGTTGTGCAACGAACTCCGATCACTCGGCACCTCGATCGAGGAGGAATGGGTGCAGAATCCGGACAGCCGTCTGGTATGGGGGCTGCGGGCGATGGCTGGGGAGCGGCGCTGGATGCGGTGGATCACAGCGC
>JAEXPG010000410.1 GCA_023447015.1 Verrucomicrobiota bacterium | reverse complement strand
GACCGAAGCGCCGCGGCTCAACCGAGCACGTAGCGGATCACGTCGGCGGCGGTGTACGTCTCGGCGTCGCCGGGCAGGAACCGGGCGAGCTGGGACACGTCATTGCCGGCGGTGAGGATCGGGGGCTCGGCGGTGCCGTCGGCCCGGATCTGGGCGAGGCCGGCGGTCGCGATGAGTCCGTTGCAGAGGCATTTCCGGCCGGCGGGCGCGGCGGCGTCGCCCTGTTTGGCGATGAAATCATCGGCCGGCTCGGCGGCGCAGCGGTAGCCGATGGAGCCGTCGGCCCGGGCATAGGCTTCGCGGAGGTACCCGAGGTCGCAGATGCGCGGGCGGGCCGCGTAGACGTCGGCCGCGGAGAGCGTGTTCTCCATCTGGAGAACCTTGAAGGGGAAGCCGGTCGGCGAGGCGAGCGGGTCGGTATGGACGCGGGCTTGGCCGGCGCGGGCCAGGCGGCAGACTTCGCGGCGGAGGTCGGGCCGCACGGCGGACTCCTCGCAGAAGGCGAAGGCGGTGCCGATCTGCACTCCGGCGGCGCCGGCGGCGCGGGCGGCGGCGAGCTTCTGCGGCTCGGCGTAGGCGCCGGCGAGCCAGAATGGCAGGCCGAGGGCGGCGATCTTCGGCAGATCGGGGACGTCGCGCGGGCCGTAGACGGGTTCGCCTTCGGCGCTCAACTGCAGTGGACCACGGGGCGGGGCGTTGTGGCCGCCGGCGAGGTCGCCCTCGACGATGAAGCCGTCGACGCGGCCGCTGGATTTCTTCGCCAAGGTGGTGGCGAGGGTGGCGGAGGAGACGATGGCGAGGAACTGCGGGCGCTGCAGGCGCGGTGCGGCGCCATCGAAGAAGGCGGCGGGGTCGAAGCGGGCGAGCGTCTTCTCGGCGCCCGGTGTGGCTCCGACGATGTCGATGCCGAGGTCGGCGGGTTCACCGGCGGCGAAGCGATCGAGCACGCCCGGGATCTCGCGCGGGATACCCGCGCCCATGAGCACGTAGTCGACACCGGCGAGCATCGCACCGTAGAGCGAGGCGAGGGTGCCGACCTGGATCTTCTCGAGCAGGTTGATGCCGACGGGATTGGCGTGGCCCTGCTTGGCGAGGTGCACCTCGGCGAAGTTGGCGACGACGGTGAGCTCGGCGAGGGCGCGGGACGGGGTGATGCCGGGCATCCCGACGGCCTTGAACGGGGCGTCGGCTGGTTTGCCGCCGGGGACGAAGTAGGCGGCGCGCACCCGCTCGGCGATCGCGGGGATGGGAAAATGGGCCATGGCATCGGCCATGTGGCCGCCCGGGTCGCCGGCCTGCAGACGACGGGCAAAGACGACGGCGAGCAGCGTGCCGGAGATGACACCGAGCTGGCCGAGCTGCGCGACAGAGCGGGCGAGGCGCCAGTTGGAAACGGCGACGCCCATGCCGCCTTGGATGATCAGAGGTTGAGACATGGAGGGCTGAGGGGGCTTCGCCAAGTGGGGGCGGAGCGTGCACGCCAGGGAGTTTGGCCCAGACATGTCACGCGCGAGGCGCGTGGAGAGCGGAACCTCCTTCGACCGACGAGCGATGCGGACTGTGGGGGGCGGCGAAGCGCAAGGGAAGCGCCAATTCAGGCCTCTGTTTGGAAACTGGCGGGAGCCGGCGGTTTCCGCTGGGGCGTGGGACGGCCCAGCGCGGTCGGCGACGGGGCTCTTTCTCCCGAACATCCACTGGGAAAGGCGGGGACTGCGTCCGGTGGCGGGCGCACCCGGGCAACGGAAAGCCCCGGTGGCGCGAGGCCGACCGGGGCTGGAAATCGAGGAGGCGGTGCGGGGGCGTTATTTGCTGGGGGCTTCCGCGGCCTTCATCTCGGCGGCGAATTCCTGCGCGGCCGCCTGAATCTTCTGCGTCAGCGGGCCCATGAGGACGGGCATCTCGGCCATGGTTTTCTGCATGAGGACGGGCATTTTCGACACCAGGGCCTTGCCGGCGGGGGTCTTGTAGAACGCGATGATGCCTTCGACTTCCTCCTGGGTGAGGGCCTCGCCGTAGATCCGCACGTAGACGGGCTCGAGCTTCGCCCAGGTGAGCTCCGCGGCCATGATGCCCTTGGCCTTTGCGAGATACCTGTCGATCGCGGCCTGTTGGGCGGGGGTGACCTGCTGGCCCTCGCTCGCTTGCGCAACCATCTGCTGCATCATGCCGTCGACTTGGCCCATGACGGCATCGATGATCTTCGGCACATCGGAGAGGACCAGCAGCTCCTTGATGGAGGCTTCGCTGGGTTTGGGGCCGGCGGCGAAGGCCGTCGAGCAGACGAGGGCGAGGGAGAGGAGGAGACGTGTCATTTTCTGGTTGGGGTGTTGTTTGGGTGGGGGTGGGAAATGGAGGGAGGCCCGTGCCAAGGAACTCTTGTGGTGCCGAGCCCAAGTTTCGCGAGGCAGTCGGCCATGCTTCGGCGAGTGCTTCGCGGGGACCGAAGCGGGTGTCTTTTGCGAACCGACCCGGCGCGGGGTATTGAGAGGGCGACGGGAACTCCAACCGGGTCCGCGCGGGGCGCATTAACGTGCAATTGTTGGGATGGGTTGGTCGGCGAGGGGCGGAGAATTGTGTCGTTAAACGCGGGCGGCGGCGCTCATTTCGCCGGTCCCTATGCAAGCTAGCTCCGTGGAGAAACCGAAACTGTTGTCGTTGGCCTGGCCGATTTTTGTCGAGCAGGGGCTGCGTGTGCTCATCGGCACGGTCGACACGTTCATGGTGAGCCACCTCGGCGACGACGCTGTGGCGGGCGTGGGCGTGGCGTCGCAGGTGTTCACCTTCTTCATCATCATCTTCGCCTTCATCGGCATCGGCAGCAGCGTGGTGATCACGCACTACCTCGGGGCGAAGGACCGCGCCGGGGCGGACCGGATCACGATGACCGCGATCGCGGCGAACACCTGGATCGGCGTCGCGGCGAGCCTGCTGGTGCTGGCGTTCTCCGAGCCGATGTTGCGGGTGATGGGGTTGGGTGCGGGGCCGATGGGGTATGCCAAGCCGTTCCTGCTGCTCATGGGCGGGACGTTGTTCTTTGAGGCGATGAACGGCGCCATCGCCGCGACCCTGCGTGCTCACACCCACACCCGCGATGCGATGTGGGTCACGGGCGGACAGAACGTGCTCAACGCGATCGGCAACTGCCTGCTGCTTTTCGGCCTGTGCGGGTTTCCGAAGATGGGCGTGGTGGGCGTGGCGATCTCGGGCATCGTGAGTCGCGCGGCGGCGAGTGTCGCGCTGTGGTTCCTGCTCGAATGGCGCACGCACCTGAAGGTGCGGCTGAAGGACTTTTTCCGGATCCAGCGCGAGAAGCTCGGTGCGATCCTGCACATCGGCCTGCCGGCGGCGGGCGAGCACACGAGCTGGTGGCTGGCCTACATGGTCATCACCCGGTTTTGCGCCGAGATGGGCGACGGCCCGCTGGCGACCCAGCAGTACGTGATGACGATCGTGCGCTGGGTGATCCTCATGAACGTCTCGATCGGGCTCGGCACCGAGATCATCACCGGACTGATGGTCGGGGCCGGGCGGTTCCAGGAGGCCTACGATGGGTTGTTGCGCAGTGTGCGACTGGGCATGCGGTGCGCGCTGATCGGCGCGGCAGTCCTGGCCCTTGGGGCTCCGTGGATCCTGAAGGCGTTCACCAGCGATCCGGCGATCATCGCGGGAGGGGTGATCCTGCTGCGCATGGGACTGCTGATCGAGCCTGGGCGGGTCTTCAATGTGATCGTGATCAACTCGCTGCGCGCCACCGGCGACGCCCGCTTCCCGGTGACCGTCGGCCTGATCGTGATGTGGAGCGTGTGGGTGTTCCTTTCATGGTTCCTCGGGCTGAAGCTGGGCTGGGGCATGCCGGGCATCTGGATCGCGATGGCCTGCGACGAGTGGACCCGCGGCCTGCTGATGTACTGGCGCTGGCGGAAGTGGAAGTGGTTGCCGCACGCCGAACGCAGCCGGTCCCGCGCGCAGGAGAAGGCGCTGGGCGAGGCGCAGAACGCCGCCGTGGTCGAGGGCTGAGGCCCGCCGCCGCGGCGGGAGCGGTGTTGTCCGTGCTTTTCCACGATGTTGCCTAATCATCGGGGATCGGTTCTTTTCCGCGCCCTGGCCGGGCGCCCCGGCTGGTATCCGACACTTCATTCGTCATGGCCAAACTACTCAAACGCAGCCTTTGCGTCTCCGTCCTCCTCGCCACCGGCGCCGCCGGCGTGCTCGCCCAATCGTCCGGCGACAAGCCGTTGTTCCAGTGGGGCGGCGACTTCCGCTTCCGCTACGAGGGCTACAACAACGTGCATACGCTCCGCAGCTTCGGCACGCACGATCGCGACTACCTCCGCTCGCGCCTGCGGCTGTGGGAGACCACCAACCCGTTCCCAAGCTTGTCGCTTTTCGGCCGGGTCTCGGCCGAGCCACGCTACTGGTTCAATGCGGCGTCCACCGTCGCCGAGGGGGAGGAGTGGAAGTACGGGATCCTCGACAACTTCTACGCCAAGTGGACCACCGAGTCCGACGGCATGCCGATCACCGTGACGATCGGCCGCCAGGACATCCAACTGGGCGAGCAGTGGCTGGTCACCGACGGCACGCCGCTCGACGGTTCCTGGACCAATCATTTCGACGGGCTGCGCGCCACCATCAACGCCAAGGACTACAAGACGACGTTTGAGCTCATCGCCTTCGACCAGCAGGCCGCGCCCGGCGATCGCATGCCCGTGCTCGGGCGCCGCTACGACCTGAGCGGCAAGAAGTATCTCCTGCAGGAACAGGACGAGACGGGCGTCATCGTCTACGTCTCCAACAAGTCGCTCAAGAACACCCAGGTCGACGGCTACTTCATCTACAAGGGCGACGACGCCGTGGCGTCCTCCCTCTCCAGGGCCGGCTACAACGCCGACATCTTCACCTTCGGCGGACGCGTCGCCGGCACGCCGGGCGATCACTGGCAGTACTCGGCCGAAGCGGCCTACCAGTGGGGTGAGCGGCGCGACGCGACGTTCACGACCGATCGCGACGTCTCGGCCTACGGCGCCAACGCCAAGCTGACCTACAGCTTCAAGGATGAGCTGAAGAACCAGGTCACGTTTGTCGCGGAGTACCTCTCGGGCGACAAGGCGGGCACGGGCAAGGACGAGATGTTCGACGTCCTGTGGGGCCGCACCCCGCGCATCAGCGAGGTCTGGGCGGTGGCGATCGGGCAGGACGTGGGCCGCAACGGCCAGTACCAGAATTTGTTCCGCCTGGGCGGGAGCTGGAGCATCGCCCCGACGAAGAACACGACCGTCACGGGGACCTACAACGCGCTCTTCGCCCCGGAGGTGTCGCCGACCCGCACCACCAGTGCGCTCTTCTCGCGCGACAGCCACTTCCGCGGGCACATGTTCCAGTTGGTGGTGAAACAGAAGTTCACGAAGCAGCTGAGCGGATTGATCCTTGGCGAGTGGTGCCCAATGGGCGGCTACTACACGCACAAGGACCAGATGACGTTTGTGCGTGCCGAGATGCTGGTGACGTTCTGATCAGCTCGATTGCAACAGCTCGTTTTCCTTCGCCCGGACGGCTCCCGCCGCCCGGGCTTTTTGTTCGGCAGCGCGCCGTTGGGGGCGGCCGGAGGGTCGATGTGGAGGCGTATGGGAGCGGCCTGATTCGCGGAGCCCGTCGTTGCGCACGCGCCGATGGTCCGGCATCCGCTTGTCCGCCGGCATTCGCGAGGGGCCCTTCCGTCGTCTGCTCGCCGTGGGTTGAGGTG
>JAEXPG010000405.1 GCA_023447015.1 Verrucomicrobiota bacterium | reverse complement strand
GTCTCGATCGACATCCCCGGCGAGGGCACCGGCGAGCTCGTGCTCGAGCTCACGGCGGCGCAGCACGCGGCGGAGCTCGGTTTCACCACCGCCGCCCGCGATTCCTACGCGCGGCTGCTGGCGCGGGCCGACCTCGGCGCGGCCGTGCGCAACCGCGCCGCCCTCGGGCTGACGATGATCGAGCTCGCGGCCGGCCGTATCGAGGCCGCGGAGGCCGCGCTGGCCCGCGGGGCCGATCCGGTCTCGGCGCAGGCCCGTCTGCGGCGGGCGTTGCTCGCCCTGCAGCGCCGGGATGGCGTGGCGGCGGCCGCCCTGGTGGGGGCGATGCGGCCGGAGGAGGTGCCTGCCGAGGAGGCCGGCTGGGTGTTCGTTGCGCAGGCGATGCTCGCCGAGTCGCGCGGCCAGTACGACCGGGCGCAGGTTGCCTACGGCCAGGCCGAGGGGCGCGCGGTGTCCGAGTTGGCGCGGGCGCAGATGCTCCTCGCGCGGGAGCGGGCCCAGCTGCTGTATGGTCAGGCGACACCCGAGCAGGTTCAGGTTCTGCAGCGGCAGATCGACCAGTTCCAGGGCCGGCCGGTGGGCTTCACCGCGGCGGGCCAGCAGGCCGTCGTGCTCGACCAGCTTGGGCGCAAGGGCGAGGCGCAGGCCGTCCTGCAGCGCCATCTCGCGCTGGTGCCGCCGTCCGAGCATGACGCCGCCGACCGCCTGCGGCTGCTGCTCGCGCTGATTTCCGGGCCCGACAGCGTGGTCGGCGTGAACGCCCTGCGGCAGCTCTTCGCCAGTGCGACGCAGCCGGAGATGCAGCGCATCGCGCTCCAGCTGCTCGCCAGCGGGGCCAACGACGCGGACGCGCGTGCGGCCTTCCGCCGGCAGCTCGACACGCAGATCGCGGTCCAGCCGGCGCCGAAGATCCTCGACGACCTGCTCCTCTACCGGGCGCGGCTGGCGCTGGAGCAGAGCCAGAAGAAGGACGACTTGGCCGGCAACGACGCCTACGACCGGGCGGAGAACGACGCCCGGACCCTGCTTGCGAACTTCCCCGGGTCGCCCGATCGCGTGCCGGCGCTCAACGTCCTCGTGGTGGTCGCATGGGAGCGCAGCCGGTATCGCACCGCGACCGAGGCGATCTCGCAGCTCCAGGGGGAGCTCGGCATGGATCCCCGCCGCGGGCCGTTCGCCGTGCTGCTGGCGGAGTCCTATTTCCGGGCGACCGACTACCGCAACGCCGCCGGCGCCTATGCGCTCGCGCTGCTCGAGCGTTCGCTGCCGCCCGGTGTGACCCGCGGTGTGCTGATGTACCAGCAGGTGCTGTCGCTGCTCCGCGCCGACCAGGCGGCGCAGCTCGAGGAGGCGCTGCAGGCGCTCGACCGCTTGGCGGCCGACCCGGATTTCGACGCGGTGAACCGCTGGCAGGCCGAATGGAACACCGTGAAGACGCTGCAGGTGCGCGGCCAGACGGCGCGCGCCTACGAACGGCTCAACCGGGTGCTCTCCGCCGACTCGTTCGCGGCGGCGGCGCCCGAGCTGAAGCTGCGGATGGCCTGGCTGCAGGCGAAGCTCTCCCTCGAGGCCGGGAAGCCCGCGGAGACGCTTGGTCTGGTCGAGCGGCTGCTCGCCGGTGCGGCCGCGGAGGCGAACACCGCGGTGCCGGCGACATTGCGGCAGGAGGCCGCGGCCACGGCCCGGCTGGTCCGGGCGCAGGCGCTGCTGGCGCTCGGGCGCGAACCCGACGGCATGGAGGAGCTGGAGGCGTTGCGCCGGGCGTACCCCGGCAGCGATCCGGCGGTGTACTCGTTCATCATCCAGGCGAAGTTTCTTGCGGACCGCGGGCAGACGGTGGAGGCGCAGCAGATCCTCATCCAGCTCGCCGACCAGTACGAGACCAGCCAGTACGCCGCCTACGCCCTCTATGAGGCGGCCGGCAACGCCGAGCGCCGCGGCGAGGACAACCACTACATGGAGGCCTTCCGCATCCTGCACGACCTCGTCGAGAAGTTCCCGCGCAACGAGCTCGTCTTCTACGCGCAGCTCAAGCAGGGCGACCTGCTGCGCAAGCTCAACCAGCTCGGGCCCGCGCAGGTGCTCTACGAGTCGATGCTCAACCGGTTCGCGACGCACCGCGACGCCGCGCTGGCGGAGCTGGCGCTGGCCGACACGCTTTTCGCGCAGGTGACGGCCGACTCCTCGCGGCTGGGCAGCGCGCTGTCGCGGTACGAGCGGCGCTTCGACCTGCCCAGCGCGCCCGGCGAGGTGCGCGTGGAGGCCGGATTCAAGGAAGGGTACGCGTTGGCGATGCGCGGCAGCAGCACCGAGGCGCGGCGGGCGCTGTGGCTGGTTGTCGACCGCTTCCTGCTCGACGAGGCCGCCCGGACGGCGACCGGGGAGAAGGGGCGCTACTGGCTCGGGCGCACGCTGCTCGTGTACGCGGACCTCTGCGAGAAGGCGAACGCGCCGCAGGAGGCGCGCGAAGCCTACCAGCTGGTCCTGCGCACCGGCGTGTGGGGCGAGAACACCGCCAAGGCCGCGCTCGCGCGGCTCGACGCGGGCGGACGATGAGCTGCGCCGCTGCCCTGCCGCGCCCGTTTCATCCATTGCCATCCGTCGCCACTCCCGCCTAGCTTCGCCGACCTCCCATGAGTTTTCTCGACCTCAGTTTCCTCACCCAAGGCGGCCCCGTGATGTGGGTGTTGCTCGGGTTGAGCGTGGTGGCGCTGGTCGTCTTCGCGGAGCGCGCGCTGTACCTGCATCGCGGGCAGATCCGCTCCACGGCGTTTCTCACCGGCATCAAGAACATCCTCGTGAAGCGCCGCCTGATGGAGGCGATCACCGTGTGCGAGGAGACGCCCGGTCCGGTGGCCGTGGTGGTGAAGGCGGCGCTGCTGCACCACGAGGCCGACGAGTCGAAGCTGCGGCTCGCGATCCAGGAGGCGGCGTTGGTCGAGTTGCCGATCCTCGAGCGGCGGATGGGGGCGCTCGCGGCGATCGCGCAGGTGGCGCCCCTGCTCGGCCTGCTCGGCACCGTGCTCGGGATGCTGCGGGCGTTCCACCAGTTCAACCAGGGCGGCAACTACGCGACGCCGGCGGCGCTCGCCGGCGGGATGTGGGAGGCGCTGCTCGCCACCGCCTTCGGCCTCGCCGTCGCGGTGCCCACGCACCTCGCGCATCATTTCCTCCGCGGCCGGGTGCGGGTGCTCGTCCACGACATGGAGTGGGCGGCCAACGAGATCATCCGTTTCGTGCTCCACGACCTGCGCACCGGGGCCAACGGCGCCGGCGAAGGTGCCGCCGCGGCGCCGGCGAAGGAGAAGACCGGACCGTGATCACGCAGCCCTTCGAGTTCGAGAAGCACCTGCGCCCGCCGCCGCGCAGCTTCGACGTGTTCTTCTACGTCAACGTCGGCGTGCTGGCGTTGTTCCTCTCGCTGTTCACCTCCAAGTTCGTGCTTGCTCCCGGGCCCAAATTCGACCTGCCGGTGGTGCCTGATCCCGTCGGAACCGCGCAGGCCACCGGCCTGGTGGTCAATCTCCAGCGCGACAACCTCATCCTCTTCGAGGGCGGCCGGTATTCGATGGACGGATTCCGGCAGCGGCTCGGCGAGATGGTGGCCGCGAAGGGGGCGACGCGGCTGCTGTTGCGCGTCGACAAGCAGACCTCGGCGCAGGCGCTGGTGACGTTCACGTCCATCGCCACCGCGGCCGGCTGCGACGTGCAGATCGCCGCCGAGGCGCCGGCGGCGGGCGCGAACTGAGCCTCCGTCATGGCCGCACCGAAACAACGGCACTGGGCGCAGTGGGTCTGGCTCGCGGCGGGCGTGGCGGTGGCGGTGCGCGTCGCCTTCATTTTCTGGGGACGCGGCGACTCCGCCGTGCCGCCGCCGCCGGTCCGGAGCGGGCCGCGGGTGACGGTCGTCGCCGAGAACGGCGCCGCCGGCGGGCCGCTGGTGAAGGAGCAGATGGAGCTGTTCGACCAGCAGCCGCTGTCGATGCCGACCCGGTGGAATGCCGGCGAGCAGCCGCTGCCGCCCGACCTGCGCAGGCAGCCCGGCGAGGTGTTCGGGATGTACGAGCCGCGGCTGGCCTTTGCGGCGGAGCGACTGGACCCGGTGTTCGGCCCGAAGGGTGGGGCGCCGGTCGACGGACTCGGCGGTCTGCGCACCATCGGACCGATGACGGGCGGCTGGGGCGGGCTGGGGCGCGTCGACCGCGCCGTGCCGCAACTACCGGCCCGCGAGGCGGCGATCGAGGTGCGCCGGTTCACCGCCGGCGAGGAGCTGGTTGTCCTGCGCGAGTCGTTGCGCGGCCTGCCGGCGGTGGTGCGGGAGCACGACTGGATGCCGGTGGAGTTCTCTGTCGCGGTGGTTTCCGCCGGGCTGCTCGGGGTGCCCACGGTGACGGTCGGCTCCGGCGTGGAGGAGGTGGACGCGTTCTTCGGAAGTTACCTCGCCCGCGATTTCCGGCTTGGCGATCGGGTCGCGCCCGGGTTTTACCGGGTGCTCGTGGTTCGTTGAAAGTCGGGCAGAGAAATTTTCGAAAAAGCAGTTGACGGTGGAAAAACGGCTTACCAATGTCCGCCCTCTTTTTCGGTTTTGGTCTTTTGTCCTGGTCCGCCCTTGTAGCTCAGCTGGTAGAGCACGCCCTTGGTAAGGGCGAGGTCGCCGGTTCAAGTCCGGTCGAGGGCTCCAGGTCAATCGTC
>JAEXPG010000402.1 GCA_023447015.1 Verrucomicrobiota bacterium | reverse complement strand
GGCCTGCACAAAGGCGCGCAGATTGCCCGGCGTGCGGTGCATGACCTCCATGACGAGGCATTGTTCACCGTTGAAATTGATCACTTGGCCTTTGCGGAGGTCGTTCGCTTGCATGACGGAGACAGGGACGGAAACGGATCTGAGTTGGGAAAAGGTTGCCGAGTAAGGGGTGGCCCGCGCCGCTGTCAACCCGCCAGTCGCGCGACTTGCCGGGCCACGGTTTCCGACGGCCCCGTCAAAACTCTTGCCAGCCGGAGGCGGCGCCGGACACTCGGGCGTTTTCTTGATGAAACAACGCACCCTGCTGCGCGAGGTCTCCACCAAGGGCGCCGGTCTTCACACCGGCGACATGGTCCGCCTCACCCTCAAGCCCGCGCCCGCCAACCACGGCATCGTCTTCAAGCGCATCGATCTCCACGGCCAGCCGGAGATCCGGCCGACCGTGGACTCGATCGTGGATCTGGTACGCAGCACCACCATCGCCAACGGCCATGCCAAGGTGCACACGGTCGAGCACGTGCTGAGCGCGTTGCATGGTTGCGGCGTGGACAATGTCGTCATCGAGATGGACGGCCAGGAACCGCCGATCCTCGACGGTTCCGCCCGGCCGTTCGTGAACCTGATCCTCGAGGGTGAGCCGGTGGAGCAGGAGGCCGAGCGCGAGTACTTCGTGCTCGACCAGCCGGTGTCGGTGTCCCGCGGCAGCTCCTCGATCATCGCGCTGCCCTGCGACCAGCTGAAGATCACCTGCACCTCGGCCGACGACCGCGGCATCCACACCCAGCACCTCTCCCTCACGATCGACCCGGAGATCTTCACCGCGCAGGTCGCCGCCGCGCGCACCTTCACGATCTACGAGGACATCGAGGAACTGCTCAAGATGGGCAAGATCCGCGGCGGCAGCCTCGACTGCGCCGTTGTCATCCGCGGCGACAAGGTGATCTCGAAGGAGCCCCTGCGCTTCAAGGACGAGTTCGTCCGCCACAAGATCCTCGACATCATCGGCGACGTGATGCTGCTCGGCCGCCCGCTCAAGGCCCACATCATCGCCATCCGCCCCGGCCACGCCATCAACTCCGAGCTCACGAAGGTCCTCTTCGACCGGCTCCAGGAGCAGAAGAAGGGCAAGCCGAAGGCCGAGAAGCCGGCCAACAAGACCATTCTCGAGACCGAGACCTCCCTCGATATCCGCCGCATCCTCGACATGGTGCCGCACCGCTACCCGTTCGTGATGATCGACCGGGTGGTCGAGATGAAGAACCCCGACGAGTTGGTCGCGCTCAAGAACGTCTCCGCCAACGAGCCCTATTTCCAGGGACACTATCCCGGCAATCCGGTGATGCCCGGCGTGCTCCAGATCGAGGCCATGGCCCAGTCGGCCGGCATCCTCCTGCTCCGCCGTGTGTCGGCCGAGGGCAAGACCGCGCTGTTCATGAGTTGCGACAAGGTGAAGTTCCGCAAGGCCGTGCGCCCGGGCGACCAGCTGCTGATCGCGGTCAAGATGACCAAGAACCGCGGCAACAAGATCTGCACCGCCGAGGCGACCTGCACCGTCGACGGCCAGCCCGTCTCCTCCGCCGAGCTGATGTTTGCCCTGGTCGACAACAGCGAGATCGACTGAGCGCTCCGCTCCCCCCCTGTAGCCAAGCGTCCCGCGTCCCCACACCGCCGATGCCCACGCAGATCCATCCCACCGCCATCATCGATCCGGCCGCGAAGCTCGGTGCCGATGTCGTCGTCGGCCCCTATGCCTTTGTCGGCGCGGGCGTGCAGCTCGGCGACGGCACCGTGCTGCACCATCACGCGGTGGTCGAGGGCAACACCTCGCTTGGCCGCGGCAACGAGGTCTTCCCCTTTGCCTGTGTCGGCATGAAGACGCAGGACCTCAAGTACAAGGGCGGCCATCCCGGCACGCGCATCGGCGACCGCAACGTCTTCCGCGAGTTCTGCACCGTCCACGCCGCCACCTACGACGGCGACTTCACGGTCATCGGCTCCGACAATGCCTTCCTCGCCTACACGCACATCGCGCACGACTGCGTGATCGGCGACGACGTGGTGATGAGCAACAACGCCACGCTGGCCGGCCACGTCACGATGGGCAGCCATGTGGTGATGGGCGGGTTTGCCGCGGTGCACCAGTTCAGCCGGATCGGCGACCGGGCGATGATTGGCGGCATGAGCCGGGTCTCGCAGGATGTGCCGCCGTTCATGATCACCGAGGGCAGTCCCGCGGTGGTCCGGGCGATCAACAAGATCGGGCTCGAACGCGGGGGCTTCACGCCCGAGCAGATCGAGCACGTGAAGACGATCTTCCGCATCTTCTTCCGCGACGGACTCAACCGCACGCAGGCCATCGAGAAGCTCGCCGCCAGCGAGGTGGCCGGCGCGTCCGAGGTGGCCGCCTTCCTCGCCTTCGCGCAGAAGAGCGAGCGAGGCATCACCCCCGGCGCGAAATCGTAGTCCCGCTTGTGGCTCCGGTGGCGAGGTGCGCGCCGGGGCGTCGCGGGCCAAGGGAATCTCGGGTCTGCCGAAGCGGCCTACTTGGCTTCTTCGGTCTTGGGGGCCGGCGGCTGCTCGGGCAGGCGCGGGGCGTCGCCGAGTTGCGGCTGCGGGGGCGGTTGCGCCGGCTCGATGGTCTGCGCCGCGGCCGGCTGGGCCGGTGGCGGCGGCGGGACGGATCGGTTCTTGTCGTCGCCGTTCCGGGTGCAACCGCTCAGGATGCCCAGCGCCGAGCCGAGGAGAAGCAATGGCACGATCCGGGGAAGAGGCGGGTTCATGGCGCGACGGTGATCGAGTGGCGGAAGAAGCAGCGGGCGAGACCGGTGGTGCTCACGCTGAACGTGTGGGTTGTTCCGCTGCCGGTGTCGGGGAGCGTCGTCCATGTGACGAGGTCGGTGGACCATTGGGCGCCGTAGGTGATCCCGCTGACACCGGCCGGTTGCGCGAAGGAGACTCCGAGTGTCGCGCCGGAGACGGCGGGCGCGGGGAGGGCCGAGGTGGCGGTGGCGCGGTTGGGATTGAGGCCGAAGGCGTACTCGACGCCGTTGGTCAGACCGTCGTTGTCCTGGTCGGCGAGCGGCCCGCCGGTGAGGGCGGGGGATTGCGCGGCGGCCCAGGCGGCGTAACCCGTGGGAGCGTTGGTCGCGGTGACGGTCTTGGTCGGGCCGTCGCCGAACCAGCGGGTGCCGACCTGAGGGCGGATGCGCAGGAAATAGGTGTTGCCGGCGGCGAGGGCGGCGCCGGCGGTGGCGGTATCGAGGGTGAAGGCGGTGGTGGAGCCGGAGAGCGTCGTGGCCGTGGTGCCGACGAGTTGGGTGGCGTTGGTGACGGCGATGTCGTCGACGTAGAATCCGCAGTTGTCCGCGGCGCTGATGACCGCCCCGGACATGTCGTAGCGGAGAACAAAGCGCACGCGGATGATCTTTCCGGCGTAGGCGGAGAGGCTGAGCGTGCGGGCGACGAAGGTGGTGTCCCAGTTGGCGCTGCTCAGGCCGACCCCGGGGCGGCTCCAGACGGCGGTCCAGGTGTTGCCGTTGTCCGCGGAGACTTCGGCGGAGAGCGTGGTCGTGGTGGTCGCGAAGAGACCGCGGTCGTAGAACTGCAGTTGGCTGGAGGCGGTCGGGATGAGGTCGCGCAGGACGACAAAGCTCTGGGTGTTCCAGTCCGGGAGCGTGAGGTGGAAGGCTTTGCTGCCGGAGCGTTTGTAGGCCGTGCTGCGGAGCGTGTAGCTGCCGGTGGTGGCGGACTGGATGAGGGCGGCGGTGGCGTCCTCGGCGCCCTCGGTCCAGGCGGCGGTGTTGGCGGTGGAAACGCGCAGTTGGTAGGCGTCGGCCTGGGCGATGGCGTTGAAGGTGTAGGTGGCGCCCGTCGTGGCCGGGGTGTCGGTGCCGGAGATCGAGACGCTGGCGCCGAGCACGCCGGGATCGAAGAGCGTGACGGTGTAGCTATAGCTCGTCGGCACGCCGGAGCCGGTGATTCCGGATACGGAGACGGAATACGGGATGTCGGCGGATATGGCGGTGGGCAGCGACTGCGGCTCCCAGACGATGGTGTTGTAGCCGATGCCGGTCTCGGAGCGGGAGATGACAGTGACCGGCACGTTGGTTCCGCCTTGCGAGAGGGTGACGGTGGCGGCGGCGAAATTGGCGCCGGGGTAGGTGAGCGACCAGCGGGCGGGCAGGAGAT
This sequence comes from Verrucomicrobiota bacterium, assembly GCA_023447015.1. Lineage (GTDB taxonomy): Bacteria > Verrucomicrobiota > Verrucomicrobiia > Opitutales > Opitutaceae > CAJCBL01. The sequence continues at coordinate 1,810 of JAEXPG010000402.1, read as the reverse complement.
CGAACGGGCAGTAGCCGCGGTTGGGCCAAGCGACGAAGGCGGCGGGGGCGGAGGCCTTGAAGTCGCCGATGACCCAGGTGGCGTTGGCGGAGTAGTACCAGCCGGGGCTGCCGTAGGTGCCGGTCTGGGGGACATCGCCTGTGCCCATGATCTGGGCCAGCGGATAGAGCAACCAGCGGCGGTGGCCCACCGCGGTGTTGTTGCCGCCGTCGTCGCGGATGTAGGCGTTGATGGCGTCGGGACCGTAGTTGCCGATGGCGATGTTGGAGTTGCCGGCAGCCTGCGCGCCGTCGGCCGTGTACCAGGTCCAAGTGGTGGGCGGGGTGTGGCTGAGCGCGCCGTTGGCGGCGAACATCAGCGCGGCGGCCTGGTCCTTGGTGGACTTGGTGGCGTCGAAGGTGATGTCGGCCGGGAGGCCGCAGAGGGCGCGGTAGAAGTTGATGCGGCGGCGGACGTCGTCCTTGAAGGCGGCGCTGGTCGTGCCGGCGATTCCGGAGGCGACGTTGCCGGTCCAGTTCATGTTGGCGGCGAAATCCTCGGAGGCGGCGTAGACGGTGTTGTAGAACGCAAGGACGTCGGTGCGGTCGGTGGGCGTGACGGTGAAGCCCTGGACGGCGTCGGGGTTGCCGGTGCCGGGCGACCAGGCGCGGAGGGTCGGCGGGAGAGCGACGGTGCCGCCGACAGCGAGGCAGGCGGCGAGGAGGCAGGAGCGAACGTGGGGCATGGGCGACGTCAGGTGGCGGCGATCATGCGGACGGGGCGAACCCTGTCGATGCGCGGTGGGTCTGGTGGCGCGGTGGCGGCGGCTTTTTACGCGCTGCTGATCGATCCAGGGGCGATGGGCGGGCGTCGAACGGAAGGGATGCGGTGCGCGGCCGCCGGACTTGTCAGTTCACGAGCTTCTCACCGCCGAGGTGCCGCTCCAGGATCTCGATCACCGCCTTCAGCTTGGCGATCTGGGGGCTGTGCGGGGCGAGCGCGAAGATGGTGGTTCGCGGATTCCATTCTTCGAGCCGGAACGTGCCGCGACTGGTGCGGATGACGATCTCGAGCTTTCCCCCGTCTCGGGCGGCGGGCAGGGTGTACTTCTCACCTCGCGCCGCCGCCTCCCGGCGCAGGCGGGCGGTGACTGCGGCGACCTCCGCGCGGAAGTCGAAAGGCTCCAAGCCGACCGTTTCGATCGCCGCGAGGGTCGCAGCCCCGGCCGATTCCTCGAGTGGGGACAGGTGGGATGAACCGACGGCAAGGTGGCAGACGACGGTCAGTGTCTGCCTGCGGGAGCTGGTGGTGTGGTTGGCGTAGACGCGAACGCCGTTCTCCTCTGTGATTGGCCCTGCGAGCGCATCGTCGGTCATGCTGAACGAGGCCAGGAGGGCGCCTTCGGTGGGCGCAGCGGTGTCCTGCTCAAGGCGGGAACTGGAGCATCCGGCCAACACCAGCAGGCAACAGGCGATCAGCAGGCCGATGCCTGCCGGAGGGCGGTGAGGACGCGCTGGCGCATGGGGCTGGCACTGGCGAGCCCTGCTCACGTGCCGAGCGTGGTGCGGTAGACGCGGGGGACGCGCTTGGTGACCGAGCAGAGGATTTCGTAGGGGATCGTCTCCGCCCACTTCGCGAACTCGGTGACGGTGATCTCCTCGTCGCCCTGCCGGCCCACGAGCGTGGCCTGGTCGCCCACGGCGACGCCGGGGTTGTCGGTCACGTCGACGATGGTCTGGTCCATCGTCACGCGGCCGAGCACAGGGCAACGGCGGCCGCGGATGAGGATGTGGGCGCGGTTGCTGCAGGAGATCGGGATGCCGTCGCCGTA
>JAEXPG010000385.1 GCA_023447015.1 Verrucomicrobiota bacterium | reverse complement strand
GTCTCGATCTGCTCGCACAGGCTCATGGCCCAGAGGCGCTCGATCTCGGGGTTCTCGGTGTCGGTCTCGGGGAAGTTGAAGGTGGTCGCGTAGGTCTTGTCCTCGCCGGTGATGCGGGCGCGGAGCTCGACCTTCGCGGGGCCGGCCTTCTCGTAGCGGCCGAAGACGACAAGCTGCTGGCCGCGGTAGAGCTTGCCGGGGTAGTCGCCGGTGGTCTCGGTCACGCGCACGCCGGTGATCTTCAGCTGGGCGTCGTGCATGGCCTCGAAACAGATCTTCGACTTGGCGAGCAGGATCTGGCCGAGGATGTCGTCGTCGTTGGAGACGCCGGTGTAGAAGCCGCCGCTCGCCTCCGCGGCCACGCGCAGCAGCGGCCAGTTGGCGTTGTTGCCCATCAGGAAGCCGAAAACGCGGAGGTCCTGTTTGCGCAGCAGCTTCGCGAACTCCTTCGGGTCGACGACGCCGGTGTTGGTCACGCCGTCGGTCACGAGCACAAGCGAGGTGGCGCGGTCGGCATCCGTACTCTGGTTGCGGAGTTGCAGGCCCTCGAAGAGGTTGGTGCTGCCGTCGGCGGTGAGGCCCTGCACGACGGCAAGGGCGCGCTGGACGGCCTCGGGCGAGGCGGCGGTCCAGGGCACGACCTCGCGGGCGGAGTCGTTGAAGGTGACGATGCGGAACCGGTCCTGCGGCTTCATCTCGCCCAGGGCCTTGCCCACGCCGCGGGCCAGCGTGGCGATCTTGCCCTGCATGCTGCCGGAGACGTCGAGGACGTAGACGTAGTCGGCGCCGTTGGTGAGCGGGGCGAGGTCGACGCCGGGGGTGACGACCATCATGAACGTGCCCGGCTTGTCGGCGGCGGCGCGGTACGGGATGACCTCGATGCGACCGGGCAGGCCGTCCTGCAGGCGATAGTAGAACAGGAAGTCGCGATCGAGCTTCGCCGTGGTGCGTTCGAGTCTCACGCGGTAGTGTCCGTCGGCGAGTTTCTCCACGTCGGCGGCGGACTCGAAGCCGGGCACGCGCACGTCGGCGATCGGCGCGGCGCTCTTCAGCTCGAGCGAGATCGAGAGGTTGCCCTCGACGGCCTTGTTCTGCGTCCAGAACGAGGCCCCGGCGTCGTCGGTGCCGCCGTCCTCGAGCGGATAGAGGTAGCGACCCACGCCGGTGTCGATCTCGAGCGGCTGGTAGTAGACAAAGCGGACGCGCGTCTCGGCATTCGCGCGGACGGGCGAGACGCGGAACTCGAAGGTCTGGTAGCTGTTCTTGGCGGCAAGCCCGGTGTCGTTGCCGGCGGCCTTCTCCTCCTCGTAGACCTGCTGGGCCTGCGGCTTGGCGAGCACTTCACCGTGCAGCTCCTTCTCGCCCGCCCAGATGGTCATCTCGGACAGGCTGGCGCTCTTCGGCACCGGGCACGCGTAGACCGCCTCGAGATCCCGTGCGTTCGGATTGAAGAAGGTCTGGGTGACCTCGGTGCGGGCAAAGCCGTTGTTGATGACGATCTCGACGCGGTGGTCGCGAATCTGGATCGGGGCCTGCGTCGCGCCAGTCGCGGTCAGGGTACCGGCTGCGGAGGCGGTCATGGCACCGGCAAGCAATCCGGTAGCAGCGAGAATCAACGAGCGAAGGGTCTTCATGATGTGTGATTGGTGAACGCCATCCCCTTTTGCTCAGTCCGTGCCAACAAGCCGGCAGCTACGCTCTAATCACTTATAATCAATACGTTCCGTTTAAGTCGACGGCCGTCGGTTTATTTGGTCGGTACATTCTTTGAATGTCGCCTTGCATTTCTTGATAGGCATAAGCTGATCCCATCATGGGGTTGTTCACCTCCAACGAGGCTGGGTTTGCTGATGCCGTTTCGCGTCTGATCTACGCGAACCCGTTCCTGCCGGAACGCATCGAGGCCGAGCGCGATGCCCTCGCGGCCGACTTCGTGCACGAGGGGGCCGACTGGAACTTGCAGCCGGGGAACGACACCGCCGGCGTCGCGCCGCAACCCAATCTCGCCCTCATCCGCCGCCGCGTCGACGCCCTGGTCGAACGCCTCGCCGCCACCTGGCCCGCGGCCGAGGCCCGCCCCCCGGTCGCCGCCGACGCCGAACGCTTCGCCGACCTCGTCCTCTTCGCGGTCTTCCACCGCTACTGCGCCCGCTTCGACGAGACTATCGCCAACGCCGATGCCGCCGGTGCCTATCGCGCGCCCTACTACCGCGACTTCCTCACCGAGGTGGAGCGGCTCCTCCGCCGTCCCGGGTTGAACCTTCTGGAGGAATGCCCGCCCGAGGCGCTGTTCGCCTTCTTCTTCCAGGTCCGGCGCGCGTTCGTGCACATCCACCGCTCGCTCGTCGGCGCCTCGCGGCCGATGGCCCGCCTGCGCGCGGCGATCTGGCAATCGGTGTTCACGCACGACATGCGCCGCTACCGCCGCAGCCTTTACGCGCGGATGGGCGAGATCACCACACTCATCACCGGCGAGTCCGGCACCGGCAAGGAGCTGGTCGCCCAAGCGCTCGCGTTCTCGCGCCACCTGCCGTTCGAACCCCGCCGCGGACACTTCGCCGGCCAGCCCGCCCAGCTCTTCTTCCCGCTCAACATCGCCGCGCTCTCGCCCACCCTCGTCGAATCCGAGCTCTTCGGCCATCGCCGCGGCGCCTTCACCGGCGCGCTCGCCGACCACGCCGGCTGGCTCGAGGTCTGTCCCGCCGAGGGCACCGTCTTTCTCGACGAGATCGGCGAGGTCGACGCCGCGATCCAGGTGAAACTCCTCCGCGTGCTCCAGTCGCGCCGCTTCCAACGGCTCGGCGAGAGCGAACCGCGCCAGTTCGCCGGCCGCATCGTGGCCGCGACCAACCGCGACCTCGAGGCCGAGATCCGCGCCGGCCGTTTCCGCGAGGACTTCTTCTTCCGACTCTGCGGCGACCAGATCGCCGCACCCGCGCTGCGCGAGCAGCTCGCCGACGCCCCTGGCGACCTCGCGCTGCTCGTCGGCGTCGTTGCCCGCCGGCTCGTCGGCGATACCGAGGCTCCGGCGGTCGCCGATGAAGTGCTCTCCTGGATCCGGCGCGAACTCGGCGCCGACTACGCCTGGCCGGGCAACTTCCGCGAACTGGAGCAATGCGTCCGCAACATCCTCCTGCGCCGCGAGTATCGCCCGCGCGCCACGGCCGGCCGCCGCGGCGAGGGACCGGACTGGGACGCCATCTTCGCCACCGGCTCGTGGACCGCCGAGCAGCTGCTCACCCACTACTGCCGCACGGTCTTCGCCCGCACGCAGAACATCGAGGAGACCGCCCGCCGCCTCGACCTCGACCGCCGCACCGTGAAGGCGAAACTCGTCCGTCCAAAACCGTAGGCGGCCCAAACGCCGCCAGCCGCCTGCAACTTTCCCCGCGCTGCCGTGTGCTGGAGACAACCGCCGGTCCTTGTTCCCGCCGGCCTCAACCGAGAAACCACCATCATGAAATCCGATCTCCGCTCCTTCGTCCTCGCCACGGCCTGCGCCGCCGGGCTCGCCCTCTCCGCCACCTTCGCCACCGCCGCCGAGCCGGGTTTCGTCGATTTCGGACCGGCACTCGCCGGCGCCTCCAGCACCAAGAACGTCGAGATCAACCTCCCCGAGCCGCTGCTGAACTTCGCCGCCACGATCGCCAAGGGCCAGGATGCCGACGCCGCCGCGCTCATCAAGGACCTCAAGCAGGTTCGGGTGAACGTGCTCGGCATGGACGACAAGAACCGCGCCGATCTCACCGCGCGCGTCCAGAAGATCCGCGCTGACCTCGCCGCCCAGGGCTGGCTGCGCGCCGTCAACGTCCAGGACAATGGCGACGATGTCGCGGTGTTCTTCAAACTCGGCCACAACTCCACCATCGAGGGCCTCACCGTCACCGTCCTCTCGCGGAACAGCGACGCCGTCTTCGTGAACATCGTGGGCAACATCGACCCGGCCCGCATCGCCGCCATCGGCGAGAAGTACGGCATCGACCACCTCAAGAACATCCACTGCCAGCCGGCCGCACCCGCCGCGCCCGCGGCCCCGACCGCCCCGGTGGAGAAAAGCTGAGCGCGCCCTCGCCCCCTCACGTAGCGGCACCGTTCCGGTGCCGCTTTTCGTTTTTGCGCCCCGCACCACTCGACACCAGCCACCCGCGCGCCCACAATGCGCCGCGCATGATCACCGCCATCGGTTTCGACGCCGACGACACCCTCTGGCACAGCGAGACCATCTTCGAGGACTACCATCGTCGCTTCCAGGCGTTGCTCGCGCGCTACCACGACCCGAAGACCGTCGAGAGCGCGCTCTACGCGACCGAGATGCGCAACCTCGACCTCTTCGGCTACGGCGTGAAGAGCTTCGCCCTCTCCTCGATCGAGACGGCGATCGAACTGACCAACGGCACCATCCCCGCCGACGAGCTCCGTGCCCTCATCCGGATGGCGAAGGAGATGCTCGCCCACCCCGTCGAGCTGCTCGACGGCGCCGCGGAGACCGTCGCCACCCTCGCCGCCGACTACCGGCTCATCGTCATCACCAAGGGCGACCTGCGCCACCAGGAGCGCAAGTTCCAGCGCTCCGGCCTCGCGGCACACGTGCCGCACTGCGATGTCGTCTCCGAGAAGGACAACGCCACCTACGCCCGCGTGCTCGCCCGCCACGGGATCGCGCCGGAGCACTTCCTGATGGTCGGCAACTCCATGCGATCCGACATCCTCCCGATCATCGAGCTCGGCGGCCACGCCGTGCACATCCCGTATCCGCTGATCTGGGCCCACGAGAACGTCCCCGCGCCCGCCGACTGCCCGCGCTTCCACGCCCTCACCAGCCTCCGCGAGCTGCCCGCCCTGCTCGCCCGCCTCCGGCGCTGAACCACACCGCCGTCCGCACCTTCCTGCGTCGGCCCCCTCCTCTGCGTCCCGGCACGACGCAAACCCGACGGCGCATCCGGTCTCGCCCTCGCAACAGCCCGGTCTCGGGGCCGGGCAGCCAGCGGAACACGCGGTTTACAGGAAAATGACGGCGCCGGGCGCACGCACCCCGCCCACCCGGTTTTCCCTCGGAGAATCGGCCCGCCGCCGCACCGCGCGCCGGCCCATTGTGAACAACGTGTCGGCAAGTCGCTGTCGCCGGCACCGCGAATTCTTTCCAAGAAACCGGAGCGATGAATGCGAAGCTGCTCCTGGTCGACGACGAGCCCGCGGTGCTGAAGTGCCTCCGCACGGCCCTCACCCGCCTCGGTTACGCCGTGACGGCGGCCGCCTCCGGCGAGGAGGCCGTCGCCCTGCTCGCCCGGGAGACCTTCGACCTCGTCGTCACCGATTTCCGGATGCCAGGGCTCAGCGGGGCCGCGGTTGCCGAGGCCGCCCGCGAACGCCTCGGCGAGGTGCCCGTCCTCCTCATCACCGGCTGGGTCGACGAGGTGCCGGAGTGGCTGCGCTCCGGGGCGGACGCCCTGCGCGTGATCGCCAAGCCGTTCACGCTCGACCAGCTCGCCGCGGAAGTCCGGACTGCGCTCGCCCGCGAGGCCGCGGTGCCAGCCTGAGCCCGGCGGTCGTTTGTCGCGGCGGGCGGCTCCGCCGCAGGACCAGCCTCCGTCTCAGCGCCCCATCTCCTCGAGCCGGCGCAGGTTCTGCCGGGCGTCCTCGAAACGGGGGTTGAGCGCGAGCGCCGCCTCCCAGTGGGTTCGCGCCTCGGCGAACCGACCGCCCTGCGCGTGCAGAATCGCGAGGGTGTTGTGCAGTTCGACACTGCGCGGTTCCAAACGGAGCCCCTCCTCCAGCAGCGCCACGGCCTCGCCCTCCCGGCCGGGAGCGGAGGCAAGCACCATCGCGGCGTTGCTCCGCGCCCGGACGAGCCGGGGATTCAGGCGCAGCGCCGTCTCGAGGTGGCCCAGCGCCTCGCTCGCTGGGCGCCGCAGCACGAGCAGCGCCTTGCCGAGGTTCGCATGCGCCTCCGCGTTGCCCGGCGCAAGCCGCACGGCCTCGGCGAAACGCGCCGCCGCCTCGGCCATGCGGCCGGGGGTCTTCGCAAGCGCGTTGCCGTAGCTGAAATGCACCGGGGCCGAATCCGGCGCGAGCCGCAGTGCCCGCTCGAAGTGGGGAAACGCCTCGCTGCTCCGGCCGGGGATGGCCGCGAGCGCCACCGCGAACCGGCGCTCCGCCTCGGGATCGTCGGGCTGCTGCCGGAGCACGGCTTCGAACTGGGCCGCCGCCTCCACCTCGCGGCCCGGTACCCGCAGGTACGCGTCGCCGAGGTTGAGCCGGGCTTCCACAAAATCGCTCTTCAACCGCAGCGCCTGCTCGAGATAGCCCACGGCCTCCGGTTCCCGCCCCGGGATCGGGAGCAGCAGGGCGCCGAGGTTGTTGAGGGCCTCGATGTAGCCGGGCCGCAACGCGATCGCGCGCTGGTAATGGGCGATCGCCTCCGCGACGGTCTCCGCGTTCTTCGCGAGTTCGACGGCGAGGCCGAGGTGCCCCTCGGGGAGATCGGGCTTGAGCCGCAGGGTCTCGCGGTACAACGCGATCGCCTCCGCCTCGCGGCCGGGCGTCTTCGCGATCGAGTGCGCGAGAATCCGGTGCGCCATCCAGTTGTCCGGGACCCGGGCGATGTTGTCGCGGAACAGCGGTTCGTTGCCGACATACAGCGCGCTCTGCCGGTGCGACCCCGCCGCCAGGGTGACGACCACCGCCACCGCCAGCACACCGGCGCCAAGCCGCGGCCCGCGCGCGGTGCGCTCGAGCAGCCAGGCCGCGCCCGAGGCGAAGGCACCGGCCATCCCCGCCGCGGCGAGATAGTGGAAATGGTCGGCCACGTAGGAGAACAGGAAGGGATAGACGTTGAAGAAACCGAGCGCGGGAAACAGCGCCCCGCCGAGCACCAGCCAGGCGGCGAAGGGCCCGCGCGTCTTCCGACGCAGGACCCACAGGCCGACCGTCACCAGCACCGCCGCACCGAGATGGACCGCCCACCCCGCCGACTCGGCGGGCACATCCCAGCGCCGGTAGAAGAAGGCGCGGTCCATCGGCCAGACCAGCTTCGCGAGGAAGAACCACACGATTCGCGCCGCGAGCAACGCCCGCTCCAGCAGCGAGAGACCGAAGCTCTCGCCCTCCGCGCCGACGAAGGTGCGCTCGACCCAGCTCGTCAGCAGTCCCGCCCCCAACGCGAACGCAAACCAGGGCGCCAGCGGGAGCACGTCGCGCCGCCACGAGAGGGCGCCGCGCCGCCACCAGAGGAGCACAAGCAGCAGCGGCGGGAGCATCGCCGCCGTGGTCTTCGACCCCAGCGCCGCGAGAAACAACACCGTGGCGACGGCGTAGGCCCGGCCGCTCCGGCCGGTCTCGAACCGCAGATAGGCCAGCGCCGCGAGAAGCACGAAGCACAGCGAGAGCGTGTTCTTCTGCTCGGTGATCCACGCGACCGATTCGACGCACACCGGGTGCGCCGCGAAGAGCAGCGCCGCGCCCCAGCCGGCGACCTGCCCGATGCGCACCGACGCCACGCCGCCATCGGCGCCCTCCGGCAACGTCCACAACCGCCGCAACACGGCGGCGAGCAGACAACAGTTCAACGCGTGCAGCACGGCGTTGCACAGATGGTATCCGAAGGTCGAATCACCCCAGAGCCGGTGCTCGACCCAGAACGCGCTGCAGAGCACCGGGTAGTATTGCTGGGTCGCACCGAACTCGAACCAGATGCGGCACAGCCCGTCCCAAGAGCGCAGATCCGGGCTCGTGACGTGCGCGGGATCGTCCCAGAGCAGCGCGCCGTGCAGCGCCGGCCAGTAGCAGGCGAGCACGAGGCCGCAGACCAGCACCGGCCAAAGCCAGGCCCGGGACCGGGCGGAGAGTGGGTTCGGGCGGACCTGCATCGCGCGAGGCTATTTGCGCCGAAGCCGGCGAATCAATCCCCGAGCCCGCCCCGTCGGGGGCCGCCGGCCTCCGCGGGGAAGCGCGCCCGCCGCGGGGGAAGCCGCGGTTTCTGCACGCGAGTGCGGCCCTGCGGACCAGCCGCCAGCGACCGACACGGAGACTACCCCCCGGTCCGGTAGCGATAGATGAAACGCTGGATCGGGGCCAGGGTGCGGCCGCGAGAGAGACCGAAGAGGTTGGGCGCGGTGACCGTCTCCACGGGTGCGAGCTGCGGCAGCGCGACCTCGAACTCGAGCACGACCAGGTCACCCGCCGCGAGCTTGCCCGATTGGAGAAGCGCGGGCATCGCGGCATTCGCCACGACGTTCGCCGCCAAGGTCCGGTCCGTGAGATAGGGCAGCACCACGGAGTCGTGATAGACGCCGATCACGATCCGGCATTGCGGCGTTGCAGCGCGCAGCTCGTGCAACCGCGCCCGGACCCTCCCGTCAATCGGCACGTTGATCGTTTCGAATGTCGTCCGGTCGCACACCGCGGCGACGAGAGACGCGGGTGTGCGATTGAACGACAGCAGCGGAGCGGCGACCGCGGCGGGCACCGCCACAACCGCCAGGCACCAGCGAAGCAGATGCCGCCACCGCCCCTCACCCTCCCAGAGGAAACACACGCAACCGATCACCAGAAGGGAGTAGGGAACAAGCAGGTACCGGTTGTTCCACATCGAGTAGACGACGGTGAGCGAGATCAGCAGGACGCACCCCAAGGCGGCGATCGCCAGCCGCCACGACCAGTCCCGCGGTCGCCACCGCACGCAAGCGGCGAGCATCAGCACCATGGCCGCCGTGCCCAGCGGGCCGAACCCGCTGAACTCCTCGAGGCCGGATTGATGGAAGAACAAGTCCGCATCGGGGCTCCGGAAGTTGGATCCAGCGTCGAGCCAGCCAAGCCGCGCAAACGCCCACCGCTCCGCGTCCGCCAGCCGCGTGATCGCCGCCCGCGAGGGTTCCCACTCCGATTGGCCGAGATAGACGCCCCCCGCCACGTAGCGGCTGAAGTTCGCCGCAAGGCCGCGCAGGCCGTGCTGGTTGCGAAGATCGTTCACGATCCACGGCGGTCCGAGAGGATTCCGATAGAGCCGGGCGGACTCCACATAGTTCTCGACCCCGCCAAAGAGCAGCACCGCCGCCGCCAGGCCAGCCGTCACCCGCATCAGGTGGAGGCGGTTCCTGCGCAGGGAAAGCAGCGTCGCCAGGGCAAGGAGCGGCCCAAACACCAATCCGGTCGTCTTCGCACCGACCATGAACCCGATCGCCAGCACCATCCAGAAGAGGTGCGGCCACGTGCGCTCCCGGCGCCACCGCCAGAAACCATACGCCCAAACCGCACTGCAGAAGACCAGAGGAATATCGGTCTTGGTGCTCGTCGCCTGGTAGACCAGGCAGGGAAGCGCGAGCAACCCGGCCACGGTCAGCCACGCCGCATCGGGCCCGAAGCGGTCGCGCATCATCCGGAACACCGCCACCAAAGTCCCGACCAGACACAGGAAACTGGGCAGGCCGAACCCAAAACCCAGCTGCAGAAAGGGGAGATGCACCGCATCGAACGTCCAGGGGATCATCACATGCAGCGGGCTGGTCCAGTAGGGGTTGCCGAAGAAGCCGCCCCGCTGCGCCAGCGCCAGCCGCGCGACATTGTAGATCTGGGAGTCGTCGGTGGTCACCGGCGTCACGAGCGCGTACAGCCCCCAGTACACGAGCACGCCATAGACACACGCCCGGCAGATCCGGCCGAGCAGACCAAGGGAGCGTCCCGATTCGACCGTGGTCATCGCAACATCAGCAGCAGCCGCGAAAGGAGGGAGACCGTCGCCAGCACCCCCAGGATCAGATACGGGAGGTTCTCGGTCTGCCCAGCCGTCCGGGCCAGGCTGCGCCATCTGTCCGTGCTTGTCGGTCGATTCATGGTTGGATCCGTGCCGCCGCGGGTTCGGCGAAACAACGTCTCCATGGTGCACGGCCCCGGCCGCGGCGAGACGAAACCATCCCGCGCGCACGCCCTCCGCCCCACTTCGCCCGCACCGGCCCGCAGGGCGGGCGGCCTACAGCCGCGGCAACGGACCGCGATCCGCGTCAAGCTGCGCCTCGATGAAACCGAGCAGCGCGTCGCGGCCGGCCTTCGTCCGGGCCGACACCGGGAACGCCTCGGGCATCGCCACCCCGGCCGCGGCGAGTTCGCGCCCAAACGCCGCCACCGCCGACTGGAGACGCCCGTGCCCGATCTTGTCGGCCTTCGTGAAGACGAGGGCGAAGGGCACGTCGCAGCCGTCGAGCCAGCGGATGAACTCGATGTCGAGCCGCTGCGGCGGGATGCCGGCGTCGATCAGCACAAACACGCACACGACGTTGGCCCCGCGCTCGAGGTAGTCCGCCACCGCGACATTGAAGTCGGCCCGTTCCGTCTGGGCGCCCTTGGCGAAGCCGTACCCGGGCAGATCGACGAGGCGCCAGGCGTTGTTGATCCGGAAAAAGTTCAGCAACCGCGTCTTGCCCGGGGTCGCCGAGACCATCGCGAGGTCGCGGCGGCCCGCGAGCAGGTTGACGAGCGACGACTTGCCCACGTTGGAACGCCCGATGAATGCAAACTCCGGGAGCGCGCCCGCGGGGGCGGCGGCCGCAGTCGCGGCGCTGGCTTCAAGTTCTGCAGATTTGATGATCATGGTGGTCGCGGGTCGGCCCCGTCGCACGGACGGCGCGTGCCCCACAGCGCGCACGCCGCCGGCCCAAGGCAAGCGTCTTCGTCCACCGGCCTGGGCTTCTTCGGCGCCGCCCCCCGCGTTTCGGATTCGCCCCCGGCACCGCTGCCCGCCATTCCGCTCTGGTCGCCTCCCGGCGTCCACCACCATGTCCCTCGAAGCCCTCGGCTGGAACGACTCCTTCGCCGCCGCCTTCGCGCCCCACGCGGCGCCGGGCGTCGTGCCGGCGCGCGTCACCGCCGACTTCGGCCGCGGCTGGGGCGTGACCACCGCCGAGGGCGAGATTCTGGCCGAGGCCGCGGGCAAGCTCCGCCACCGCTCGACCCGCCGCGCCGAACTGCCCGTCGCCGGCGACTGGGTCGTGGTCGAGCCGCGCGCCGACGAGCCGCGCGCCCGCCTGCTGGCCGTCCTGCCGCGCCGCACCGTGCTTTCCCGCCAGGCCGCCGGCCACCGCCGCGCCGAGGAGCAGATTCTCGCCGCCAACCTCGACACCGTCTTCATCATCGTCGGGCTCGACGCCCCGGTGAACCACCGCCGGATCGAGCGCTTCCTGACCGCCGTGCGCTCGGGCGGCATCACTCCCGTCGTGGTGCTCAACAAGTCCGACCTGCACGACGATCCCGCGGCGGCGCAGGCCGAGGTCGAACCCCTTGTGGGCGGAGCGGCCGTCGTCACCGCCAACGCCGTCAAACGCGGCGGCGCGAAGGCCCTCAAGCCCTGGCTGGTCCGCCGCCACACCGTGGCCTTTCTCGGCGTCTCCGGCGTGGGCAAATCCTCCCTCGTCAACCGGCTGCTCGGCGACGAGGTCCAGGCCGTGCAGGAGGTGCGCGAGGCCGACGCCAAGGGCCGGCACACGACCTCGAGCCGCGAGCTGCTCATCGGCCCCGGCGGCGTGCTGCTGCTCGACACGCCCGGCATGCGCGAATTCCAGTTCTGGGATGTGGATACGCCGCTGGAAGAACTTTTCCCCGAGGTGGCGGCCGTCGCCGGGCGCTGCAAGTTCCGCGACTGCCGCCACGGCAGCGAGCCCGGCTGCGCGGTGCAGGCCGCCCTCGTCGCCGGCGAGCTCGAGCTCGGCCGCGTGACGAGCTACCTCAAGCTCAAGGCCGAGCGCGCCCTCGCCGCCACGCCCTGGAAAAAGCGGTAGGCGCAAGCCGTCGCACGACAAGCGCTCAATCGTCGCCCGCGACCAGCGCCGGGTTCACATGCCAGACCAGCGTCCACGGCGCCCCGCGCAGGGTACGCTCGAGGCAGAGCACCGCGCCCTTCCGGAACTCCACGCCACCGCCGGTGGCGCCGAGCAGCAAGCCGGCGAGGGTCGAGAGAAACGGCTCATGCCCGACGATCATCACGGAGTCGCCATGCCGGCAGAGCGCGGCGGCCATCGGCGCGGGCGAATCCTCCGGCAGCAGCCCGGCGGCCTCGCGCAAGGACGCCTTCAGGTGCAGGCCCTCGGCAAACAGCTCCGCGGTCTCGCGGGCCCGCACCAGCGGGCTGTGCCAGACCTCGACGACATCCAGCGCCGCGTGCCGGCGCAACCACCGTGCCATCGCCAGCGCCACCTCGCGCCCCTTCGGGCTGAGCGGGCGGGTCGGATCCTCGGCGTCGGACAAGGCGTGGGCGTGCCGGACAAGGTAGAGTTTCATGGCGAGAGGCGCTCGCGCTGCCACGAGCCGTCGGGCCGGCGAGTATAACGGAGTCGGTCGTGGAGGCGACTCGGCCGGCCTTGCCAGAACTCGATCGTGGCGGGCACGACGCGATAACCGCCCCAGAAGGGCGGCACTGGCACGACCTTGCCCTGGAACTCCGCCATGCGCGCTTCCACCCGCCGCTCCAGCTCCTCGCGCCCGGTGAGCACGGAGCTCTGCGCCGAGGCCCAGGCGCCGACCTGGTTGCCGAGCGGCCGCACATGGAAGTACGCCTCGGTCTCCTCCGGCGTCGCCTTCTCGACCGCGCCGTTGATGATCACCTGGCGCTCGAGATCATGCCACGGGAACAGCAGCGAGGCGTGCGGGTTGGCGGCAAGCTCGGCGCCCTTCCGGCTCTCATAGTTGGTGAAGAAGACGAAGCCCCGGCGGTCCGCGCCCTTCAGCAGCACCAGCCGCGAGGACGGCCGACCAGTGGCATCGGCGGTGGCCACGACCATGGCATTGGGCTCACGGATACCACCTTTCACCGCCTCGTCGAACCAGCGTTCCCACAGTGGCCAGGGGTCGGAGGCCGGCGCGTCGGCCTCCGCGAGGCCGGCCAGAGCATAGTCGCGGCGCATGTCGGCGAGGCTGAGGCGCGCCCGCGAATGCGAGAACAGTTTCCAGACCTTCAGCGCGCCGGGCGCGCCGAGCAGATACGAGAGCAGTTTGGGCCGCGGACCGGACATGGCTCAACCTTCGCGCGTCAAAGCGGCGATGTCATCGGCAAACTGCGGAAAGGTCGCCGTCAGCTCCGCGCGCCGCCCAAGGATGAAATCCGCCTCGTCCCAACCGGGCGTCATGGTGCAGCCGACGAGCGCCCACCTCCCGCCCGCCACCAGCCGCGCGCCCTGCCACACCCCATGAGGAACGACCACCTGGGGCGCATCACCCGCGAGCAACGCCGGCCCGAGCCGGACCCAGCCGCCACGCCCCGTCGCCGGATCGAGCCGCAGCACCTCCACAGCGTCGCCGGCATGGAAGTGCCAGATCTCGTCGCTGCGCAGCTGGTGGAGTGCGGAGAATTCTCCGGCAGCGAGCAGATAGAGGATGGAGGATCCCGCGACCCGTCCCCCGCCGCCATACCGTTCCGGCAAGCCCGTGCCGGCCAGCCGCTCCTCGCTGCGCCACACCGGGGCAAACCAGCCGCCTTCGTGCGGCAACGGCTGCAACCCGAGGCGGGCGATGAGCTGGGCGGGGTCCGTCACGCCGCCGACACAACGCCGCCACGCGGCTCGGGGCAAGCGCGGCCTGCCCCCCGATCACCGCCGACATTGCGCCCCCGCCGCGTTGAACCATGATCACCGTCCACCGATGCCCGAAGCCTCGACCACCAGCGACCCGCCCGGAGCCCCGAAGGGGAAACTCTCCGCCGAGCTGCACGCGCTCAACGCGCGCTTCGGCCATGAGGAGATCCACCTCGGCAGCCTCATCGACCTGCTGGGCGATCGCACCTATTCGCTGCTGGTCCTGCTGGTCGCCCTACCGCTCCTGACGCCGGCGACTCTGCTGGGCATCGCCTTCGCCGTCGGCCCGATCGTCACCGCCCTCGGCCTCGGCCTGGTCTTCGAGCTGCATCCCAGCCGCCTGCCGGATACGCTCCGCGCCCGCCGGCTGCCGCCCCGCTTCTTCGGCCTGCTGCTGCGCGGGGCCGAGAAGATCATCCGGCTCCTCGAGCGCGTCGCCCGGAAGCGGCTCCCCTTCTTCGTCTCCGGTAGTTTGACACGGCGGCTGATCGGTGCCGCCATCGTGGCCGCGGCGCTCCTGCTCATGGTGCCGTTCCCGCTCTCCAACGGCCCCCCGGCCGTCGCGATGATCTGCCTGGCGATGGGATTGTTGGAGGAGGACGGCGGCATGGTGTTCGCGGGCATGCTCGCCCTGCTGGTCACCGCGATCGGGTTCGCCCTGGTCGCCTTCTTCGGCGTGGAGATCGTCGAACACCTCCGCCACTGGTACGGTGCCCACCTCGGGGCCGCGCCGACCACCGTCCCTCCTCCTACGCCGACACCATAGCCCGCAGCCGGGGCAACGCCTCCTCCGCACCGATGCCGGCCGGCCAGCCATACGCCATCGACACGGCCGCCGACAGTTCCTCCGCCGCCGGCCCATCAGGATCGAAATCCTCCAGACCGCCGCCGGCCGCACGCCAAGCCCGCACGACGACCTCCCGCCGCTCCTCCTGCTCGCGGGTCAGGGCGCCCCGCGCTGTCGCGGGCGACCACGGAAGCGGAAAGCTTCGCACCGCCGCCACCTCGAGCCGGCGCGCCAGTCCGCGACGCCATACCTCCGCCCATGCCGACGCCAGCACACCGGCGAGAAACTCGTCGTCCCGCGCCACGACGACCAGAGCCCCGCGCGGCAGCACGTGCGCAGGCACCCACCGCCAGCGCGCGGGCCCATCACCCGCCGGGGCGGCGAGATAGCGGTCGCATTTCGCCAGCGCGATGCGCAGTTCGGCCGCCGGTCCACGCCGGGGGATCCGACCGCCCGCACGGCGGAAACTCCGGCCTGCGATCCCGGCCTCGTCGATCAGACGCTCGTCGGCCCCCGGAGGGAAATCCACTGCCCAGAGCCGCTCCGCCGGCCAGCCCTCCGCGCAGGGCAGCCGCCAGGCCGCCGGAGCCACCACCGGCCGGACCCACTCGCCACCCTCAACACGCCACCAGGCAGCCCGGCGCCCAACCGCACACAACACCGCCTTCAGGCGCAGTCCGGAAAACACCCACGGTGCGGCGACAGGTGGTTGGCGCGAGGTCATTGCGGGCACGATGCGCCCCGGACCCACCGACGACAAGCCACGGCCATACGCAGCCTGCACCTCGCCACGACGTTCAGCGCGCAACCCGCCGCCCGCCATTTGTTACCGAAACTTTTGACGCAGGGACTCGCGAAGCCGACCCGGCCTATTATGATCCCTGCCCTTCGCCTTGGGAGATCCCGCCTCTGCAGCATGCACCTGTCCGCAACCAACATCTGGCTGCCCGATCTGTTGTTCACGGGAAGCCATTTCGAGTCCGGACTGGCCCTCGTCGCCGACCAGCAGGGGCGCATCCTCCGGGTCTCGCGCGACCCCGCCGATTTCGCCGCTGCCCGCCGTCTGCCCAACCGCGCAATCCTGCCCGGCCTGATCAACACCCACTCGCACGCCTTCCAACGCGTGATCCGGGGCCGCGCCGAGTTCCGCTCCGGCTCCGAGCGCGACACCTTCTGGACCTGGCGCGAGATGATGTTCCGCGCCGCGATCTCGCTCGATCCCGACGACATCTACCACGCCTCGCGCATGGCGTTCCTCGAGATGGCCCTCGCCGGCATTACCACCGTCGGCGAGTTCCACTACCTCCATCGCGATCCCGCCGGCCTGCCCTACGGCGAGCCCAACGCCATGGCGCTTGCCGTCGTCCGGGCGGCACGGGAAGTCGGGCTGCGCATCTGCCTGCTCCACTCCGCCTACGCCCGCGCCGGCTGGCGCCGCTCGGCAAGCGTCGCCCAGCAGCGGTTCATCATCACCTCGCCCGACGAGTATCTGGCCACCTACGACCACCTCCGCACCAGTCTCGCTGCCGAGACCGCCGCCGGCCTCGCCTGGACCGGCTACGCCCCCCACTCGGTGCGCGCCGTCCCGCCCGAGTATCTGCGCGTGCTCCTGCCCGCGATCCACGCGGCCCCGGCGCCGGTGCACATGCACATCTGCGAGCAGACCGCCGAGAACGAAGCCTGCCTCGCCGAACACGACACCACCCCCATCGGCCTCCTTGAACGCGAGGGCGTGCTGCACCCGGGCTTCACCGCCATCCACGCCATCCACGTCGCCAACCACGAGGTCGGCGCACTCTCCCGCGCCGGCGCCCACGTCTGCGCCTGCCCCACCACCGAGCGCAGCCTCGGAGACGGGATCAATCCCGCCGACACGCTGCTCGCCCGTGGTGTGGCGGTCGCCCTCGGGACCGACACCAACATCCAGACCGACCTGCTCGAGGACGCGCGCGAACTCGAGTGTCACCTGCGCCTGAAGCATCTCCACCGCAACGTGCTTGCCCACGCCCCGGCGGCCGATGCCGCGCCCGATCCCGCCGCACTCGCCTGCCACCTCCTCGCCTGCGCCACCCGCCACGGCGCCGCCAGCCTCGCCGCCCCCGGCGGGGCCTTGGAGCCCGGCCGCCCCGCCGACTTCTTCACCCTCGATCTCGACGACCCCACGCTCGCCGGTACGGACGCGGAGACGCTCCCGGCCGCCCTCGTCTTCGCCGGCGGGCGCAGCTGCATCCGCGACGTGGTGGTCGGCGGCCGGCCCATCGTCACCGACGGGCGGCATGCGTTGCAGCCCGAGATCGTCACCGGGTTCCGGGCGCTCCAGCTCGAGCTCTGGTCCCGGCCGTGAATCCATCCTCCACGCACACCAACCCCGCCCAACCCCTCCCACGCCTGAGGACATTTCCCTAAACCGTGCCGGCCGTCGGCCGATACCCGGAACAGGGGGAATTGTGGTAACCTTGAATCCAAACCATCTGGAAACTCTCTTGCGCGACCTGCCGCCCACGCCTGCGGTCATGCCGCGCCTCATGGCCCTGCTCACCGATCCCGAATCGAACACGGACGACGTGCTCGAATTGATCGGGCTGGACCCGGGCCTCACCGCGACCGTGCTGCGCGCCAGCCGTTCGGCCTACTACGGCTCGCGCGGGCAGTCCGTCGAAAGCCTCGGCGAAGCGGTGGCCGCGATCGGGTTCAAGGAGGTGTATCGCATCGTCGCGCTCCACGTCCTCTCCGAGACCGCCCGCGAGCCGCTGCTGCTCTACGGCCTCTCGCCGGAGATGTTCTGGCGCAAGTCCGTGGCCTGCGCCCTCGCCATGGAGATGCTCTGTGGTGAAATGGGCGCCCCCGGCACCACCGGCTACACGATCGGGCTCCTGCACGCCGTCGGCGAGGTGTTCATCAGCCGCCTCGCGCGCCAAGCCTCGCCCGGGGGACTGCCGTTGGTCGCCTTCGCCAACCCGCAGCCGATCCCCGAACAGGAGATCGCCGCCACCGGGTTCACCCAGTCCCAAGCGGCCGCGTTCGTGATGCGCCATTGGTTCTTCCCGGAATCGATCATCGAGCCGATCGAGTACCAGTTCAACCCGCACGAGGCCCCGGTGCACACCCAGATGGCCCTGCGCCTGCGCCTCGGCAAATGGCTCACGCACCTCGTCCTCGGCGACGAGACCACCGCCCGCGCGGTGAACCCGGATTTCCACTTCGCCATCACCATGCCCGGCAACTCCTTCGCCCGCATGGTCGACGACCTCCGCAACCGCCTCGCCGAGGCAGCCGGCGCGCTGCAGGGCACCGGTTGCGTTGCCGCATGACCGCTGCCCCCGCCGTTTCACGCAGCCCCGGCCTCCCTTGAGTTGCGCTCCGTCCTCCAATCCCGCAATCCTCCTGCCATGAGCAACGAAGAGCGCCCCCGACTTTCGCTCCGCCTCCGCGGGCTGTCGAACGGCCCCGAAGACAGCCCCGACTCCTCGGCTCCGCCGACGCCTCAGCCAGCCGACCTTCCGCCCGCCGGCAACCCGCCGAGTGCAACCACGCCCACGGAGCCCGCTCCGTCTGCACAACCCGCGCGCAAGCCGCGGCTGGCCAGCCTTCTTGCCAACCCCGCCGATCCGGCGCCCGCGGCAGCAGAGTCGGCCACGGCGGCCCCAATCCCAGAGCCCTACACGCCCGCCCCTGATCCAGTGGTCGCTCCGCTGGCCGAACCCGCTCTCACGCCGCCGCCGTTGCCCGCCGCAGCGTTCGCCCCACCGCCGGCAGCCGCTCCCCCGCCCATCCCGGCTCCGGGCAAGCCCTCCGCCCCCCCACCGCTCAAAGCCTCGAATTTCCCGCCGCCGCCAGGCTACGGCAGCGCCAAGAAGCCAGCGGCCCCCGCCCCAGCGCCCACACCGCCAGCGACCTCTGGCGCCAGCAAAACGGGCATAACCATCCTGCTTCTGCTCGCGCTCGTCATCGGCGGCGCCGCCTACGTCTATTTTGCCGATCCGTTGGGCCTCTTTGGCCCGGCATCCCCCTCCGTCGCGGCGTCCACCACCCCGGAAATCAAACCGCCTGCGGCGCCCGCCCCC
>JAEXPG010000383.1 GCA_023447015.1 Verrucomicrobiota bacterium | reverse complement strand
ACCACACCCTCCACCGCTGGAACCTGCCGCACGCCTGCGTCGACTCCGCCGCCGCCGCGCTCGAGGAACTGACGCGCGCCGCCACCGACGGCGAGCCCTACGAGGTCGTGCTGCTCGACCACCAGATGCCCATCACCGATGGGATCGGGCTCGCGCGCGCGATCGGCGAGAATCCAGCGACCGGCCGGCCGCCGATGGCGATGCTTACCTCGCAGGACGAACGCCCCCCGGCCGGCGTCCTTGCCGAGGCCGGAATCTTCGCCTGCGAGTTCAAGCCGATCTCGGAGGCGCATCTGCGCGACCTCATCGGGCGGACGCTCGGCTCGGCTGAGGCGACGCACGCCGAACCCAAGACCGCCAAGCCCCCGCCCACAGCGGCGCCACCGCTGTCCGCCCGCATCCTCGTCGCCGAGGACAACGCCGTGAACCAGAAGGTCGCCCTGCGCTTCCTCAAGGGCATCGGCCACTCCGCCACCCTCGTCACCAATGGCCAGGAGGCCATGGAAGCCCTGCGCCGCGGCACCTACGACCTCGTGTTGATGGACATGCAGATGCCGGTCATGGACGGGTTGGAGGCCGCGCGCGCGATCCGCCTGGCCGAGGCGGCGGGCGCCCCGGGCTTCACCCGCCGGGTCGCCATCGGCGCCATGACCGCCAACGCCCTCTCCGGCGACCGCGAGACCTGCCTTGCCGCCGGCATGGACGACTATGTCTCCAAACCGCTGACGCCGGAGAGTGTGAGCACCGTGCTCGATCGTTTCCTGCGTCCGCCGTCCCAGCACGACGCGGACTGAGCCGCAGACAGCCGGCCGTGCCCCTGGCGATAGTTCCAGTTAATCGCCGCGGTTCCCTGCCGATGAACGGAGCGGCGCATGCTCCTCCGCCCACGACCCTGCCCCTTCCCCTGCACGACGTCCCTCGGCGTCACCTTCGCCCTCGCGCTGGCGCTCGGGGCGTTGCCGTGTCGTCTGCCCGCCCAGCAGGACATGCCCGCCCCGGCGGCCGGGACGATCGAGGCCGGAGTCCCCACGTTCGTCGTGCTCAGCCCGGAGGCCCTCGGACTCGCGGCCGCGCCCCAGTCGATGAGCCAGATGCCCGACGGGCGCTGGGTCGCCGCTGCGCTCCGCCAGATCGCCATCGGTGACGGCGCCCGCTGGGAGGCCTTCGCCCAACAGGGCATTCAAGGAGTCCGCGCCGATCAGAGTGCCGGCGTGGATAGTGTGTTTGTCGATGGGCAGGGTCGCATGCTCACCGGCAGCGGCGACAACATCGCCGAGCTCCGGCTCACCGAGACCGGCGAGTGGGTGCGTGAAACGGTCGCGAGCCTCCCGCCCGATCAGGCCGACGCCCATCCCGGGTTCGCCCGCGGCATCGAACTGAACGGCAAGACCTATTGGTACGGCCACAGCGGCAGCATCGCCACCTGGAAGCCGGGCGAGGCCCTCACGATGGCCGGCACGGTCAACGTCATGAGCCAGCTCTTCGCCCTCGCGGGGCGCACCTACGTGAGCGACGCCAGCGACGGCATGATCTACGAGCTCATCCCAGGTGGCCCCCTGCGCCCCGCCATTCCCCGCCTCGAGCCCGGATCCGAGTATGCCGTGGTCGGCACGGCACCCTATCCGTCGGGCCGTCTGCTGGTCGCCACGGCGCGCCGCGGACTTCTGCTTTTCGATGGCAGCTCGCTCACCCCGCTGCCGCCGCCCCCGGCCCTCGCCGGCCGCCGCCTGAGCGCGCTCACCGCTGTCACCGACCGCTTCTACGCTGTCGGGGTGGAGAATTTCGGTGTCTACTTCCTCGATCGCGACCTGCGCGTCGTGCAGTCCCTCGAGCGCGGCAGCGACAACCGTCTGGGGCAGATCCGGCAACTGGTGTGCGGTCGCGATGGCGATCTCTGGGCCGTGCTTGCCGCCGGCATCGCCCGGATCGACTTCCCCTCTCCGGTCTCCCACCTCGAGCAATTCATCGAGAACGGCTACACCTTCGCCCTGCCCACCCGCGAGCACGGCAAGCTCTGGGTTTGCGCCGACGGGGTCGCCTACCGCGGCATCTACGACCGGGACGGGCGCCTGATCCGCCTCGACCCCGACTCCCCGCCCGATCGCAACGTCTCCAGCCTCACCCGCGATCCGGCCTCCTCCACCCTCATCGCCTCGACGGACATCGGACTCTTCGCCCGCGAGGGCGATCGCTGGACACAGATCGCCGCCGGCGCCTCCGGCATGCGTCTCTTCGCCCCGACCCCCGACGGCAGTCGCTGGCTCTACTGCGCCCGCGGCGAGATCGGTTGGGTGCATCGCACCGCCGCCGGCTACCGGATCGAGTCCTTCCCCGCCCCCGAGCTGGGCGACACCTACGGCGGCGTCACGGATCGCCACGGCTCCGCCTGGATTGAACTCGGCTCGGGCCGGTGCGCCCGCATCAATTCCTCCGGCGCCGTCCCCATTCTCCGGATCTACACGGACCAGCAGGGCCTCTCCAGCGGCTGGGTGCAGCTCTCCCTCTTCGAGGGCGAGGCCCGCGTCTGCGTGTCCGGCCGCACCATGCGCCTGGATCCGGCCACCGACCGGTTCGTCGTCGACGACAGCATGGCCCAGAAGTACCCGTTCCTTGGCGACGTCTACACCGCCAGCCGCACCGCCCACGATGCCCAGGGCAACCTCTGGTCGCTCTGGGACAACGACATCCTCCGCATCGGGCGCGACGGCACCGCCCAGCCGATGCCCGGATTGTTCGGCCTGCGCCCCTACTACATCATCCCGCAGGCCGACGGGGTCGTCTGGCTCCTGCGCGACGGCACGATGGTCCGTTTTGACCCCGCGATGCCGCACCCGCCCAGCCCGCCCCTGCGCACGATCATCACGCG
>JAEXPG010000181.1 GCA_023447015.1 Verrucomicrobiota bacterium | reverse complement strand
TGCGCAAGGCCTTCAACCTCTTCGCCAACATCCGTCCCGGCCTGCTCTACGCCGCCCTCCGCGACGCCTCACCGCTCAAGACCGAGCGCATCCCCAACGGCATCGACATCGTCTGCATCCGCGAGCTCACCGGCGGCATCTATTTCGGCAAGAAGGAGACCATCACCCTCGAGAACGGCGAGACCCAGGCCTCGGATACGATGGTCTACAAGACCTCCGAGATCGAGCGCATCGCCGAGGTCGCCGCCGTCACCGCCCGCGCCCGCGGCAAGAAGGTCTGCTCGGTCGACAAGGCCAACGTGCTCGAGACCTCAGTGCTCTGGCGCAAGACCGTCACCGCCTACTTCGCCAAGCACCACCCCGACCTCGCGCTCTCGCACATGTACGTCGACAACGCCGCGATGCAGCTCGCGCGCGACCCGAACCAGTTCGACGTGCTCTTCACCGAGAACATGTTCGGCGACATCCTCTCCGACGAGATGGCCGTCATCTGCGGCTCGCTCGGCATGATGAGCTCCGCCTCACTGGGCACCGGCAAGAACCGCTTCGGCAAACCCTTCGGCCTCTTCGAGCCGGCCGGCGGCACCGCGCCCGACATCGCCGGCAAGGGCGTCGCCAATCCCTGCGCGCAGATCCTCTCCGCCGCACTCATGCTGCGCTACAGCTTCGGCCAGGACGCGCTCGCCACCAAGATCGAGGCCGCGGTCCGCAAGACCGTGACCGTCGACGGCGTGCGCACCGGCGACATCGCCTTCGGCAAGACCCCGGTCGGCACCAAGGCCATGGCCGACGCGATCATCCGCAACCTCGGTTGATCCCGATCTGCGCGCACGCGGACAACGCGTGCGCCCTGCCTCCACTCCCGAAGACCCGGCGACCATCGCCGGGTCTTTCTGTTTCTACTTCCCGAGCACGAGCCCGACGGCGAACAGCTTCAGCATCTCCCGCCAGTCAGGCTTGGCCAACGTGCCGGCGACCGGCAGCGACTTGCGGACCATGAAGTACCCGAGCTCGTCCTTCGTGCCGTCGAGCAGGTTCGCCTTCTCCAGCAACGCCGCGAAATCCTCCTTCGCCGCCAGCCGCAGATCCAGGCGCAGCGGATAGGCGTCGATGGTCCGGCCGGCCACGTGCTGCGCCGCGCCCGCGCCGCTCAGCCGCTTGGTCGCCGAACGCACATCGATCGTGCGGAACTGCAGATTCAGGTCCTCGGCGCGCAGCAGCGACACGTCGATCCGTTCGAAACGGAACTCGCGCAGCTCGTCGACAATCGCGGATCCGCCCGCGGCGATCGACTGGGCCTTGGCGCCGCCGAGAATCCCCAGCAGCCCCTCGCCGAGCTTGATCGCCTCGCTGGCCTTTTCCACGCGCTTGTCCTTGATGCGCAGGACGCCGGGACCGCCCTTGAGCACGAAATCGCCGCGCACCTTGTTGAGCAGTTCGTCGAGGTTTCCGCCCTGCCCCTCGAGCTTCGCGTTCACCTCGAGCACCGTCTCGATCACCGGATCCTCGCCGGGAGTCGCCGCGCGCATCCACGCGCCGAGATCGAACCCGGGGAACGCACAGCTGCCCTGCAACAGGTACGGCGTGCTCCGCGCCGGGTCGAACGTCACCGCGACCTTCGCGTCGAGCGGCGCGCTCTTCGTCCGCGCCGCCAGCTTCTCCAGCCCGAGCTTCTGCGCGTCGCACACGAGCACCGCCTGCAGACCGGTGACCTCCTCGGCCTCGAGCACCAGGCGCTGGAAATCCACGTCAACCCGGCCGTCGAAGCCCGCCCAAAACGGCTGCTCGTCCTTCGCGGCACCCCGCGGTGTGGTGGCCGGAGTCTTCGCCTTCGCCTTGCCGCCCGTCGCCGGGGCAGCCTGGGGTGACGCCGGCGGAGCGAACGCCGCAAGCGCGCCGAGATCCTTGAGATAGACGGTGTCGCCACCGAGGCGCGCCTTCACCGTCTTCGCTTTGTCGGAGAGGGTCCACTCGCCCCCGAGCTTGAGCTGCGAGCGGCGACCGCCGTTCTCGAGAGTGAGCGGCAGCACCACTCGCCCGCGGCCCGCGGCATCCTGACTCGCCGCGAGCTTGAGCGCCACGGCGCCGATCGCGCCCTCGACGCCGGACCGCAGGTTGAGCTCGAGCGCATCGACCGACCACGCCGCGCCGTCCACCGCAGCGCGCAGCGCGAGGTCGCCCCCGAGCTGCTCGGCGACGACCTTCCCCGCGCTGCCGTAGCGCACGCCGGCGAACACCAGCGGGCGGGCGGTCTCGACCGACCACCGGCTGCCGGCGCCCCGGAGGCGCAGCTCGCCCGCACTGATCGCACCGGCGAGCGTCGTGTCGCCAAGCCATGGTTGCACCCAGGCCAGCGGGAGTCCGCCGAGTTCGAGCCGGGCGAGATCCTTGTCCGGCTGCGCGAAGACCATCGCCTTGGTGTCGAGGCGGTAGCCGACCGGCTGCAGCGCGGCCAGTTTCACCACCGGACCGCGGGCGTCGTTGACCGCGGCATCGAGCCGCGCGAAGCGGAGTTCGTCGCCCTGGCGTTCGATCGCGAAGTCGAGCGTCCCGGTGAGCGCGCCCATCGCCGCCAGTTCCCGGCGCGCGCGTTGAAGCTTCGAGACCCCAATCGTCGCCTGTC
The DNA here is from genome assembly GCA_023447015.1 of Verrucomicrobiota bacterium. Classification (GTDB taxonomy): domain Bacteria; phylum Verrucomicrobiota; class Verrucomicrobiia; order Opitutales; family Opitutaceae; genus CAJCBL01. Next base: position 184 of record JAEXPG010000181.1, on the reverse strand, counting down.
CCTCCGTCGTGAAGTCGCCCGAGGGCACGGCGAACTTGAAGCGCCCCTTGGCTTCGGAGGTGAAGTCCGGCAACTGGTTCAGATCAGCGACGCCCTCGAGCTGCTCTCGGCGGAGCTTCACGCCCCACTCGCCCTCGATGCCGGAACCGCCGGGCTTGTGCACGACGCTCAGCCGCGCGACGGG
>JAEXPG010000165.1 GCA_023447015.1 Verrucomicrobiota bacterium | reverse complement strand
GTCGGTGACCGGCCCGTGGTAGAGGAACCGGGTGAGGTGGCGCACGCGGATGCGCTGGCCGGCGGGCTCGGCGCGGGGCTCGGCAGCGGGCTGGGGTGTCGAGTCGGACATGCGGAGATTTTCGATTGCGGATTGCCGATCTGCGATGGGCGGCGAAGGAGAGCGGACGTGGAGAATGTGGAACGCAGGAAGTCAGGAACGGAAACGGCGGGCGGATGGCGAAGGAGGAGGCGGATCGGACCGAGGGGACTCCGGTAGGTGTGAGCGGGAATGGCAACCCGGGCACCAAGCCCGGAGGGCGGCCGGCGGCCGCGCAATCGCAAATCGGCAATCCCAAATCGAAGATGCGCGTGTCATCACGCGCTCGGCTGTTGCTGCTGTTCCTCCTGCTGGTGGAGGCGGAGCTCGGCTTCCTCGTCGACGGGACGGTGGGCCATGAAGGTGTCGAAGATGATCGAGCGGACCTGGTCGAGCACGGGAATGATCTGGGCGAGGAACTCGTGCAGGCCCTTGCTGAAAACCTCGTCGATCGACGTGTAGTTGAGTTCCGAGACGAGGCGGCCGCAGAGGCGCTCGGCCTCGTTGTTGTGCTGGCCGACGGGCGTGCCGCTGATGCGGCGCAGGTAGAGGTCGATCTGGGCGAGGCAGTAGCGCACGGAGCGCGGGAACGTCTCGGAGAAGAGGAGGAACTCGGCGACCTTCCAGGGCAGGATCTCGGAGACGTAGAAACGCCGATACGCCTCCAGCGCGCTGGCGCAGCGCAGCACGGAGCGCCATTGCGCGGTGTCGACCGCGCCGCCGACATCGGTCGGGGCGGGGAGGAGGATGTGGTACTTGAGGTCGAGGAGGCGGATGGTCTTGTCGGCGCGTTCGATGTAGCGGCCGAGCTGGATGAAGTTGTAGCCCTCGTCGTGGGGGAAGGTGGCGGCGGTGAGCCCCTGGAAGAGGTGCGAGGCGTTCTTGATGCGGGCGTAGAACTCGCTCGGGCTGTTCTGCCAGAGCGTGCGCGCCTCGAGGCTGTGGAGGAAGAGGTGGAGGTCGTTGACGGTCTCCCACATCTCGAGGGAGATGCGGTCGCGGATCATCCGGGCGTTCTCGCGCGCGGCGCGGGTGGAGGAGAGGTTCGAGTTTGGGTTGGCCGAGGCGCAGGTCATGAACTCGGTCACCGTCGCCGCGTCGGCTTTGGCGTGGTGCTGGCGGAATAGCTCCGCATCGCCGGAGGACGAGAGGAGCGAAGTCCAGTGCTCGGCGAGGGTGGCGTCGTCGGGTTTCTCGACGTCGAGGAGGAGCTGGAGGTTGACGTCGAGGAGGCGGGCAATGTTCTCCGCGCGCTCGAAATAGCGGCCGAGCCAGTAGAGGGAGTTGGCCACGCGCGAGAGCATGGGGAGCTTGCGGCGCGGCGGAGCGGAGAGGGCGGCGGCTTTCATTGGCACTCGGAAGGTGGAACGGAGAACGCGGAAGGGAGGACGGAAGAGGAGAAGATGTGGAAATCAGGGAATCAGGAACGGAGGCGGGCGACGGAGACCGGCGGCGGAGAATCTGGAACCCAGGAGATCAGGAAGGGGATGCGGAAGGCCGGATTGAGGCGTGGGCGATGGAGCGAAGGGACGGTGGGATGGCGGTCGGGCGGGCTTTACACCTGCCGGTTCGACGGAGTCGGTAGGTCGGGCGTGAAGCCCGACCCACCATCGGAGAGGCGGACGGCGGGTGTGAGTGCAGAGGGGCTGGTGGTTGGTGCGGGAGATCGGCAATCGGAGATCCTGCTCACTCGTCGCCGTGGAGGACCCAGGTGTCTTTGGAGCCGCCACCCTGCGAGGAGTTGACGACGAGCGAGCCCTTGCGGAGGGCGACGCGGGTGAGGCCGCCGGGGGTGACCTTGATCTTCTCGCCGCAGAGGATGTACGGGCGGAGGTCGATGTGGCGGCCCTCGAAGCCCTGGCCGCACCACGTGGGATGGCGCGAGAGCGAGATGGGCGGCTGGGCGATGAAGTTGCGCGGGTTGTCGATGATCATCGCGCGGAATTTCTCGATCTCGTCCTTCGACGCCCACGGCCCCATGAGCATGCCGTAGCCGCCGGCCTCGTTGGCGCTTTTGACTACGAGCTTGGCGAGGTTGTCGAGGATGTAGGCGCGGTCCTTCTCCTCGGAGGCGAGGTAGGTGTCGACGTTGGGCAGGATCGGTTCCTCGCCGAGGTAGAACTTGATGATCCGCGGGACGAAATAGTACATGACCTTGTCGTCCGCGATGCCGGTGCCGATGGTGTTGGCGAGACTGACGTTGCCCGCCCGGTACGCCTGCACGAGGCCGGGCACGCCCAGCAGCGAGTCGGCGCGGAAGACGGAGGGGTCGAGGAAGTCGTCGTCGATGCGGCGATAGATGACGTCGACAGGCACGAGGCCGGCGACGGTGCGCATGAAGACGCGGGCGTCCTTCACCACGAGGTCGCGGCCCTCGACGATCGGGATGCCCATGGAGCGGGCGAGGAAGGTGTGCTCGAAGTAGGCGCTGTTGTAGACGCCGGGGGTGAGCAGCACGCAGTTGGGCGTGTCGCTGCGCATGCCGGCGGGGGCGGTGTACTGGAGGGATTTGAGCAGCTCCTGCGCGTAATTCTCCACCGGCCGGACCTTCGCGGCCTGGTAGAGACCGGGGAACGCGCGCTTCATGGCGGCGCGGTTCTCGATCATGTAGCTCGCGCCTGAGGGACAGCGGAGGTTGTCCTCGAGCACGAGGTAGCGGCCCTCGTGGTCGCGGATCAGGTCGGTGCCGCAGATGTGGACGTATACGCCCTTCGGCACGTCGAAGTTCATGAACTCGCGCCGGAAGTGCCGCGCGCTGAGCACATAGTGGGCGGGGATGACACGCTCCTTGAGGATGCGTTGCTCGTGGTAGATGTCGTGGAGGAAGAGGTTGAGCGCGGTGAGACGCTGGGTGAGGCCGGCCTCGAGGTGCGACCACTCCTTGGCCGGAATGACGCGCGGCATCAGGTCGAACGGGAAGATGCGCTCGGTGCCCTGGTTGTCGCTGTAGACGGTGAACGTGACGCCGCTGCGCATGAAGGCCACGTCGACCGCATTCTGCTTCTTGAGGTAGTCCTCGCGGGCGAGCTGGCCGAGCTGCTGGTGGACCTTGCGGTAGGCAGGGCGCACGGCGCCGTCGCCGGTGAGCATCTCGTCGAAGAACGAGCCCACGTCGTATGGCTCAAGGAGCGAACCGACGGCTGGGGCTGCAGGAAGTGCGGCGGTCATGTGCCGCAAAATAGCAGGCCGTGGGCCAACCGCGGTCGGTGGCCGCGGAATGCCCCATCCCGCTGTCTCCAACTGGAGCATCTGCCGCTGGCATGGGCCCTGCAATGGGCTGGTCCTGTCCGCTACTCAACGTCCGCCTCCGGCGCCCCCGCCGGCCGTGCGGGCGTGCTCGCCCATGGCCATCCACGTCGCCCTTCACCACCGCACGACCTACCGCTACGACCGGCCGATCAACCTCGGCCCGCAGGTCGTGCGGCTGCGGCCCGCGCCGCACACCCGCACGCGCATCCTCGGCTACTCGCTGCGCGTCACGCCCGCGCAGCAC
>JAEXPG010000151.1 GCA_023447015.1 Verrucomicrobiota bacterium | reverse complement strand
CGTAGACCTGTTCGGCGCGGTCGAACAATTCGCGCAGGAGATGATTGGTCGGCCCGAACCAGCCGGTCTCCACATTGGCCCCGAACTCGCGCGAGGAGACAAAGCCCACGGACTCCGTCTGCCCGGCCGGGCGCCACAGGCCGTAGAGCATGAGGCGGTCCGGCAGGCTCACCTGCAACTTCCCCATCGCGTCGACATAGGCCCGGTAGCTTCCCACCTTCGTCGGCCCGAGTTTTTCCCCCACGCCCCACGGCAGTTGGCCCTGCCGCCAGGTGCGTTCCTCGACCACCGAGGTGACCGCTTGATGCCAGCCCACCTCGACGGCAAAATCGCGGCGCAGCGGGCAGATGAATTTGATCGAATACTTCATGTTGGGTTCGGGTTTCAGGGGCGTTGGGCCCCGCGCCTGCAAAGATAGGATCCTAGTCCGCAGTTTCCGTTGCCGACGCCGCGCATCGCCCTTCCCCACCGCGGCGACCCGCTCCCGGTCCACATCCTATCTTTGTGGCGACCATGAATAATTCCCAGTCCCAGACCACCCCACTTGAATGCCTCAAGTCAGCGCCCCGCTTCCTGCTACGCGCCGATTTTCCCGAGGAGAACGGCTGGCTCGACGCCATGCGCGTCCCGCTCTCGCCGGAGAAATTCGCGCAGGCGCCGGAGCGCCACTACGCGACCTACGAGCAATACCTCGAGCGGCTGGCCAAGAGCGAGCCAGCCCCCTTCATGGGCTATTGGAGCGAGTTCACAGGGGCAAAGCCATGGGAGACGCGGTGCCTTCTGCGAGACGGTGTGCACACCCTTGAGGTGGAGTATGAGGGTCTATTTGCCGACTTGTGCAGTCGTGTGAACGCAGTCCTCCCACCGGACCGCCTCCGAAGTTGCGTAATCATGCCCTATCTCAAACGGGGTCTTCCGCCTGCCGAGCTCAACGCCCCCGACTACCTCGTCTACCACGATCGCGAACACTCCACCGCCTACGTCGTGCCGTGGAAGATGAAGAACAACATGCGCTGGCTGCCGTGGCTGCCCCGGTAGGCTGCCGCGAATCCGACCAGTCAACTTCCTATCTTTCCCTTATGGAAAACTCCTGTGTTCGCCTCGTGCCCGGCGCCCTTTTCTCCAGTGCCTGCCTGACCGCCCTCAAACTCGCCGGCCTCGCCGACCCGTCCTGGCCGGTGGTCGGGTTGCCAGTGGCTTGCGTCATCGCGTGGACGGTCCTTCTGCTGGCGTGCGCCACCGCAAACCTCGTCCTCGGGCGCGCGACCGAAGTCCTCGACAACTGGCGTGAACGACTCCGCTCTCGCACCCCGAAGCCGGGCGATTCGCACGACTGGAGTCCCCTGCCCCCGTTGCCGACAACCTTCAAGGATTCCCGTCATGGCCGGGTGCCGTCCACTCACTGAGTCCGAGGAGCGCTCCCTCCGGCTCGTCGTCCGCAAGCTCGATCCTCGCGAGCGGGCAGCGAGCCGCTGCGCCCCACTGATGGAACACCGGTACGCCATGGAAGTAGATTGATCGTTCCCGAAAGCCGCTCGAAACACCCCGCAAACCACTTGGACGGCTGCCAAGAATTCAGCCAAGAATGCCAGTCTACTTGCGGCTCGACGCCCCGACTCAACCTCGTAGTCTTGCACAACTATATGGACGCTAAGGCCTTCGATTCCGGCCCGTGCCTCCAAGCTCCCAAGCCAGGTCGCCCCGCCAAGAACCGGTTCGTCTGCAATCCAGCGATGGCTTGAGAACCGCCAGCCGAGGAACGCGAGACCACTCCGTTTGCTTCAGTCCTGTCCCCTGGCCAAACCGATGACGCCCCAACCCGCACCATGAACCAGGACCAGGAGCACCTCCGACTGCTTTCCATCTTCCATTATGTCGTGGCCGGCCTCTCCGCGCTGTTCGCCTGCTTCCCCGTCATCCACCTATCCGTCGGACTGTTCCTGATCCTCGCTCCCGGAAAGATGACCGGGTCCGGGGAAGCACCGCCGCCCGCATTCATCGGCTGGATCTTCGTCGTGCTCGCCGCCTGCTTCATTCTCGCCGGCTGGACCTTTGCCGCCTGCGTCTTCGCCACCGGCCGCTGCCTCGCGCAGCGCAGGCACCTCCTCTTCTGTCAGGTCATGGGCGGAATCGAGTGCGCATTCATGCCCTTCGGCACGGTGCTCGGAGTCTTCACCCTCCTAGTTCTCACCCGAGAGTCTGTGAAGCCGCTCTTCGGCGTTCTCCCCACCCCCACGCCTCCGCCTGCAACTCCGTTCCCGCCGCCAACGCCGCGGTGAACGGCGACGTACACAGGGACCGTTGTCCGTCCGCGTCCGGATTGAGAACGCCGACGCGCCTCAGCGCGCCTCCGGCTTCGTCTTCACACGCCGGCCTCACCACGGCAGGACCGTGTGGGAGTGAAACCACTCATGGATCACCGGCACACCACGCACGATCGTGAGCATGCCCATCACCACCAGCGTCGCCCCGGCCAGCCGGAGCAGCCACCGCCGTCCGTTCCCGGCGAGGAGCTTCACGCCAAAGAACGCCGTGAGCGTCAGCCCCGGGGTCGTCGCCGCCCCGAAGAGTGCCGCCCCGGCGGCGGCGTGCAGCCCCGAGCCGAAACCGGCCGCATAGACCAGGGCCATCAGCGAGAGCCCGCAGGGCAGAAAGCCGTTGAGCCAGCCGATCAACACACTGCGCCACCAACTCGGCGCGCGCACGACCGCCGCAAGCGCGCCGCACCAGCGCCCGCCATCGAGCCAGCGCGCGGCCCCAGGGGATAGACGCAATTCCAGCGCGTACGCGATCCCGAGCGCGACCATGGCGAGCCCCACCGCGCCCCCGATCAGATTCTGCAGCCATGGCAACGCCCCGCTGCCGGCGATCCAACCACCGACGACGCTGAACAGCACCGCCAGAAAGACGTACGTGAGCGTCTTGCCCAGTTGGTAGGCCAGACTCCGCCCGACCACGCTGGTCGCCCCGCCCGGCCCCGCCGCCGCCGCGACGACGAACGGCCCGCACATCCCGATGCAGTGCCCGGTGCCGAGCAGGCCCATCAGCAGCAGCGCGAAGTAGTCGCCGGCGGTCATCACCGCCATCGTCGCGGCCCTGCCGAGCGCCGCAAATAGGAATTGCGCGCGCCACTTGGCGGCCATCATTCACCGCGCACGCCCTACCAGCACACCGCGATGTCCACCACGCTTCCTCACTCACCGCTCACCATCGCCGGACGCACCTTCTCGTCGCGTCTCTTCGTCGGCACCGGGAAGTTCCCGCGCCCCGAGCTCATGCGCGACGCCCTCGCCTCCAGCGAGTCCCAGCTCGTGACGGTCGCACTCAAACGCGCCGATCTCTCCGGCTCGGGCGACGCGTTCGCCAACATCCTCGAGTTCCTCGAGCCCGCCCGCTACCTCATCCTCCCCAACACCGCCGGCGCCCTCAACGCCGAGGAGGCCGTGCGCATCGCCCGCCTCGCCCGCGCCGCCGGCCTGCCGTCGTGGGTGAAGCTCGAGATCCACCCCGACCCGAACTACCTGCTCCCCGACCCGATCGAGACGCTCAAGGCCGCCGAGATCCTCGTGAAGGACGGCTTCACCGTCCTGCCGTACATCAACGCCGACCCCGTCCTCGCCCTGCGCCTCCAGGATGCCGGCTGCGCGACGGTCATGCCGCTCGGCTCGCCCATCGGCAGCCACCGCGGCCTGGATACCCGGTCCCAGCTCGAGATCATCATCGAGCAGGCCCGCGTCCCCGTCGTCGTCGACGCCGGGCTGGGCGCGCCGTCGCACGCCGCCGCCGCACTGGAGCTTGGGGCCGACGCCGTGCTCGTGAACACAGCCATCGCCATCGCCCCCGATCCGGTCGGCATGGCCCGTGCGTTCGCGGCCGCCACGGCCGCCGGCCGCGTCGCCTATGAGATCGGCCTCGGCCGCCAACAGGCCCGCGCCGCCGCCACCAGCCCGCTCACGACGTTCCTCGGTTGAGGCCGGACCGATCCAACAGAAGGAAACAAAGAGAAGAGCCACCACGCCACGCCCGCCCACTCCATCGTCGTTCTCTTCGTTACCTCCTGTCGCCTCCGCCCTCTCCGCACTCCGCGCAGCCCGCCATGGCCACCTTCTCCCAAGTCTTCCCCTCGCTCCCGCTTGAGCAGCTCACGGCCGCCGCGCTGGCCACCACCCCCGCCCAGCTCGACCCGATCCTGCGCCGCGGTCGCGCGCTCACGCTCGACGATTTCGCCGCCCTGATCTCGCCCGCCGCCGAGCCGCACCTCGAGGCGCTCGCCCGCCATTCGCAGACGCTCACCCAGAGCCATTTCGGCAAGGTCATCCGGATGTTCGCGCCGCTCTACCTCTCCAACGAGTGCGTCAACACCTGCAAGTACTGCGGCTTCTCGCGCCACAACCCGATCCCGCGCATCACCATCCCCGTCGAGCAGGTGCAGCGCGAGGGCGCCCTGCTGGCCGGCCGCGGTTTCCGCTCGCTGCTGCTCGTCGCCGGCGAGCACCCGAAATTCGTCTCCAACGGCTACGTCACCGAGTGCATCCAGCGTTCGCTGACCCATTTTCCCAGCGTCTCGCTCGAGATCGGCCCGCTCGAGACCGCCGACTACATCCCGATGGTGAAGGCGGGCTGCGAGGGCCTGATCGTCTACCAGGAGAGCTACCACCGACCGACCTACGCCGAGATGCACACGGCCGGACCGAAGAAGGACTTTCTCTGGCGGATGGACACCGTCGAACGCGGCTACGCCGCCGGCTTCCGCCGCCTCGGCATCAGCCCGCTCTACGGTCTCTACGACTGGCGCTACGAGGCGCTCGCGACCGCCGCGCACGCGCTGCACCTGCGCAAGCACTGCTGGACCGCCTACGTCACCATCTCCTTCCCGCGCCTGCGGCCCGCCGCCGGCGGCTTCGAGCCGCGCTTCCCCATCTCCGACCGCCAGTTCGCCCAACTCGTCTGCGCCTTCCGCCTGCTCCTGCCGCAGGTCGGGCTCGTGCTTTCCACCCGCGAATCGCCGAAGATCCGCGACGGCCTGATGCAGATCGGCATCACCACCATGAGCGCCGGCGCAAGCACCGAGCCGGGCGGCTACAGCGGGTTCGACGAAAACTGGACCCAGCCCGAGCAGAAGGGCGAGCAGTTCCACATCGCCGACGACCGCTCGCCCGAGGCCGTGGCCGCGGCCATCCGTGCGCGCGGCTACGAGCCGGTCTGGAAGGACTTCGACCGTTCGCTCGTGGTCGCACAGTAGGTCCGCGTTCGCCGGGTCGGCCAATGGCCCCAAATCCCACACCACCCCGCTCACCTCGCATCCCGGCCCCGGTCCGGATCATTCTCGTCCCCCCGCTTCTCCGCACGCGGTGCGCTCCGTGACAAAATCTCGCCGCTGAATCCGACCCATCCCCGTCCATGTCGCTCCAGATCACTTTCACCGCCAACGGCACCGCCTACACCGTTCCCGCCGGTCAGACGATCGGCGACTTCCTGCGCTCGCGTGGCTTCAAGCCCGGCCTCGTCGTCGTCGAACACAACGGCCTGGCGCTCACGCCCGGCCAGCCCGACCACCTCCAGCTCCACAACGGCGACCGCTTGGAGATCGTCCGCATCGTCGCCGGCGGCTGAGGTGGTGGAGGTCGAGAGACGTCCCCTCCGTCGGAGGTCACCAGAACGAGCTCGCATCGTCCGGCTTGCGCTTCACTGCCGGGTGCGCCCACGAAAAAGGCCGGGGCGTGTGCCCCGGCCTTGGAAGTCTTTCCCGTGATCTGGACCGCGCTGTTCCTGGGTTCGTGAGTTCCAGATTCTCGTGACCGTTTGCCGGAACGAGGCGCTCACGCGCTTCGCTCCGGCGGAAACCCGTCGCTCAGGCGGCGAGGTACGGGAGCGTCTTGGCGAGCGCCTGCACCTGCGGCACGCCCTCGAGAAGCTCGCCGATCGCGTCCCAGCGGCCGTTGACCAGAGCGTCGCGCGCGGACTCGCGCATCGTGATCTTGATCTTCTGGCCGCCGAAACGGACCTCGAGCGCGGCAAGGTCGACGACGACCTCCGTCTGCGGGTTCGCCTCGATCGCGGCGGCGACCTTGGCGATGTCCTCGCGAGTGGCGGTCACGCACGGGATGCCGAGCGTGGTCGAGTTGCCGAAGAAGATCTCGGCGTAGCCTTCGGCGATGATCGCGCGGAAGCCGTACTTCTGGATCGCCTGCGGCGCGTGCTCACGGGAGGAGCCGC
>JAEXPG010000139.1 GCA_023447015.1 Verrucomicrobiota bacterium | reverse complement strand
GCTTGCGATGAGCCCCCACCCCGTTCCCTCGGAAGAGACCGGCAGCCGGTCTCCCGCGCCCCAGCATCCCGGGGGCCGCTCGTTGGCGGGGATCGCGCGAAACCTGCTGCTGGTCGCGTTGCTCTGTTGCCTCCTGCCCGCGGAGATGTCGGCGCTCGATCCGGATCGCACGGTCTTCCAGTACAACACCCGCACCTGGCGCCGCGCCGGCGGCCTCCCGGCGAACGCCGTCAGATCGATCGTGCAGGGCAGTGACGGCCACATCTGGCTCGGTACCGCCAAGGGGCTGGTCGATTTCGACGGAGTCGAGTTCCGCGAGATCGGCCTGCCCGGCCAGCCGGAGTCCCGCCCACGGATCATCGCCAATCTGGCTCCGCGCTCGCAGGGAGGCCTGTGGGTGGCCATCGAACGCGGCGGCTACGGCAGCTTCGCGGCCGGCCGCTTCACTCCGTTGCAGCAGACGACGCTCGGCGGCGAGTTCCCCACCACGCGGGTCCTGCATGAGGGCCCCGACGGCGCGTTGTACGTGGCGCTGGTGGGCACGATGGGGCGGCGTTTCCCTTCCGGCGAAGCCGAGGTCCTGTCGTCGGAGGCCGACGTGCATTGCATGCACGAGGACGCCCACGGGCGGATCTGGATGGGGACCGCGGCGCACGGCCTGCTCTGTTGGGAGAACGGTCTCCTGCGCCGCATCGAGGGCGACGCCGAGGCGTTGTGGCGCGGCTACGTCATCACCGCTGTGGCCGTCGACCACGAGGGGCTGATCTGGGTCGGTGCCTCCAACGGCCTGCATTGCCTCAACCCCGACCTGTCGCCGCGGCCTCCCACCGGCATCGGGGCCCAGCCCCGCGCGCTGCTGGTGGACAGCCACGGCCTGCTGTGGATCGGCACAATCGCCGAAGGGCTCCTGCGCCGAAAGGACGGCGTCTTCACCAAACTCCTGCGCAGCGATGGACTCGCCAGCGACCGGATCCTCTCCCTGGCCGAGTCCGACGACGGCAGCCTTTGGATCGGCACCGAGGACGGCCTCTCGCAGCTCAGCGACGTGAAGTTCCCGATCATCTCGACCAGCGAGGGCTTGGCAGCGGAGGCATGCCTCTCCGTCGCGGCGGCGCCCGACGGCGGTGTCTGGGCGGGCACCTCCAACGGCCTCACCCGCATCAAGGACGGCCGTTGCACCAGCTTCGGCCGCGACCGAGCGGACGGCTTCGGCTCCGAGTGGATCAAGCGCCTCTTCGTCGGCCGCAACGGCGACGTCTACTTCCTCGGCGGCCGGCGCGATCTCAACCGCTTCTGTGGCGACCGCGTCGTGAAAACCTGGGTGACCGACGGCTGGCCCCAGGCGATCGCGGAGGACGCGCAGGGAGTCATCCTCGCCCTGGGCACCAAGCTGCTGCGGATCGAGAACGATGAGCTCGTCCCCTACCACCTCGCCAATGGCACGACGCCCACCTTCGGCTGGATCAACGAGTTGGTCACCGCGCGCGACGGATCGCTCTGGGTCGCCGCCAAGCCCGGGCTCGCGCAGATCCGCAACGGCGTGGTCTGCGACTGGCTCCTCGAACTCCGGCAGACCGACCGCGCCTTCTTCCACCTTTGCGAGGATGACCGCGGGACGATCTGGGCGACGCGCAACTCCGGGCTCGTCCTGATCAAGGATGGCCGGCTTCGCACCATCGATCACCGGCAGGGGCTCCACTCCGACCTCGTCTACACGATCGTGCCCGACCGCCGCGGCAACCTCTGGATGGACTCGCCCGCCGGCATCTTCCACGCCAGCCAGGACTCGCTCGAGGCCGCCGCGGCCGACCCGGCGGCGCGCGTGACCTGCACAGTGTTCGACGGCCAGCACGCGGTGAAGACCTCCGAGAAGTCGACGCGTGAATACTCCGGTTGCCGCTCGATCGACGGCCGGATCTGGTTCCCCAGCTCGGCGGGAGTGATCTGCATCGATCCGGTCCGCGTGCCGACCGATGCCCGCCCGCCCCGCACCTACATCCAACGCGTGCGGGTCGACGGCCAGGAACTCCCCGCCGGAGTCGAACCGGTTCTGCAACCCGGGTCGGGCAACCTGGAGTTCGACTACACGGCACTGGACTACCTGGCCCCCGAACGCATCCGCTACCGCTACCGGCTCGAGGGCTACCAGACCAACTGGGTTGAGGCGGGCGGCCGCCGCTCCGCCTTCTTCACCAACCTCGCGCCCGGCCGCTACCGCTTCCACGTGCAGGCCTGCAACGCGGACGGCGTATGGAACACCGCGGGCGCCGTCTTCCCGCTCACGCTGCCCCGCCGCTGGAACGAGACTTGGTGGTTCCGCGGCGCAGTCATCCTCCTCGCGCTCGGTCTCTTCGGCTACGCTTGGCGCACCCGCGACCACCGTCGTCGCCGGGAGCTGGCGGAGGTGCGCCACCGGGAGGAGCTCCAGCGCCTGATGATCGACAGCTCGCCCGTGGCGATGGCGATGCTCGATCGCGACCGTCGCGTGCTCCACACCAACGCGACGTTCACCCGGCTTTTCGGATACTCCGCCGACGAGGTCCCCGATCTCGACACCCTCTGCCGGCGGCTCTGCCCGGACTCCGCCGACCGTGTCGCCTGGCTGGCCGCCCTCTCCGGCCGGCTCGAGCGGGCTGCCGCCCTCGGCCGCTCGATCGAGCCGCTGGAGACCAACGTCGCCTGCAAGGACGGCACGGTGCGCGCGATCATCGCGACCACCTCCGCGGTGGGTGAACGCACGCTCCTTGTCTGCTCCGACCTCACCGACCACCAGCGCGCCGAGGACGACCGCCGCAAGCTCGAGGAGCAGCTGCGCCAGGGCCAGAAGATGGAGGCCATCGGGCGGCTGTCCGGCGGCGTGGCCCACGACTTCAACAACCTGCTCACCGTCATCCTCGGCAACCTCATGCTCGTCGAGACCTTCGAGCGCGTTCCCGCGGAGATCGCGGAGGTGCTCGCCGAGATCAAGGAGGCTGCCAAACGCGCGGGCAACCTCACCCGCCAGCTGCTCGCCTTCAGCCGCAAGCAGCCGATGCACGCGACCGCGATCGACCTCAACCACGTCGTCTCCGAGATGGCCCGCATGCTTCACCGCATCCTCGGCGAGGACATCCGCCTCGACCTGCAACTCGCCGAGGGCGCGATGCCGATCCACGCCGACTCCACCATGCTCGAGCAGGTGATCCTCAATCTCGCCGTCAACGCCCGCGACGCCATGCCCCGTGGTGGCCGCCTGGTCCTCAGCACCGCCGTGGTCGACATCGCCGCCGACGCCGTGCCGCCCGTGCCCAACGCGCGCCCCGGCCGGTTCGTGCGCCTGCTCGTCCAGGACACCGGCAGCGGCATCCCGGCCGAGGTGTTGCCGCGGATCTTCGAACCGTTCTTCACCACCAAGGATGTGGGCAAGGGAACCGGCCTCGGACTGGCGACCGTCTACGGCATCGTCGAACAACACCGCGGCTGGATCGATGTCGTCAGCGACCAAGGCCAAGGGACCGCCTTCCGCGTTCAGCTGCCCCACGGATCTGCCGACACCGCGGTCGAACCGGCCAAGGCCGTCCCCTCCGGGGCCGCGCCCGCTGCGTGCCTGACCATCCTGGTCGTCGAGGACGACAACGCGGTGCGTACCCTGGCGCGCAAGACCCTGGTTGCCCACGGACACCGTGTTTTCGAGGCGGTCTCCGGTCCCGCGGCGCTGAGCCTGTGGGCCCAGCACCGTGAGCTGATCGACCTGCTCCTGACCGACGTGGTGATGCCCGACGGCCTGAACGGACTGGAGCTGGCCCGCCGTCTCCTCGCCGACCGGCCGACCCTGCGCGTCATCTATACCAGCGGCTACAGCGCGGAGATCGCCGGCGGCGACTTCTCCGGCCGCGAGGGGGTCGACTTTCTCCCCAAGCCCTACGATCCCGCCACCTTGCTGCGCATCGTCACCGGCACCGCCCAGCAGCCGCCGGTCCCGTAGGGAAAGTCCGGAGTGGCGCCCCCACCGAGCGCTATTTGCCGAGGCGACAGAGGGCGGATCGTGTGCGTTGTGTGGCTTTGTTTGGTCTGGTCTGTGTGCGTCTGTGTGCGCGTTTGCGGGCGGGCCCGTAGGTGCCAACCTGAATGAAAGCACCTCGTTTTCCGGTCCAGATCCGCCGCGGTTCCGTCACTGTCCGTGTCTATCGATTCGAGCGCATCGGAGGCCGCACGGTATTCACCGTCTCCTGGTATGCCGCTGGAGTCCGCCGCACAAAGCAGTTCGCCGAGGCCAAGCCCGCAATTGAGGAGGCGAACGCGCAAGCCGACGCGCTCGCGGCCGGCCGAGTCAATGTCTCTGCCTCTGGTCTTTGTGTTGAGGACGCCGCCCTTCTGGCTTCGCTGAAGAAGAAAGCCGGTGGCACGCCCCTCGCGCAGATCGTCGACGAGTGGAAGCGTGCCCACGATCTCACTGATGGGCAGGTCATCCGGGCCGCCCGTGAGTGGCGATCCGCAAACGTTCTCCAGGTGCGCGGCATCAACACGCCCGAAGCCGTGCGCTTGTTCATCGCCGCGAAGAAACGCCAAGGCGTCGACACCAGCACCGGGTACGATAACATTCTGCCTCGTCTGGCGGCCCGGTTCCCAGGCCAATTGTCGGCGGTGTCGGCCATCGCGCTCGAACGCGCCATCCATGAGGAGTTCCGGGGCTCCTCCGCCAACACTGCCCACCCTGGGACATTCAACACCGTGCGCAAGCGAGTCGTGGCACTCTGGCGGTGGTGCCGGAAGAGCGGCTACCTTCCGCGCTTAGCTCAAACCGAGGCTGAACAGCTCGAGCAGGCCCGGGAGGCGCCAGCCGAGATTGGGATTATTCGAGTGCAAGACTTCGCGGCTGCCCTGGCGTTGATGCGCGACAAGCATCCAGAACAACTGGCTGTGACCGTGCTGGCCGGATTCTGTGGCATGCGCCGGTCTGAGCTGCATGCCCAGCTGTGGTCAGATGTGCACCTCGACCGCGGGTTTGTTCGGGTGACCAAGGCTAAGCGCAATACCCCGTCCAAACGGCTCGTGCCGCTGTGCCCAGCCGCGGTCGAGTGGTTGCTTACCTGCAAACGCGACTCCGATCCGGCAGCGCTCGTTTCCTCGCCCTGGGGAGTCGATAGACTGAGAAAGTTCATGCGCGATGCGGGTATTTCATGCCCGGAAAACGGGTTCCGCCACGCCTTCATCTCCCACCGTGTTGCCCAAACCGGAAACGTTGCCGAGGTCTCGCTCGAAGCCGGCAACAGCCCGGCCATCGTCCACCGACATTACCGCGCTCTCGTGGCGAAGACCGATGGTGAGCACTGGTTCGGGCTCACGCCGCAGGCCGTGAAGGACTTCGGGCACTCCGCGCCGATACCGCCGCCAAACGCCGAAGCTGTGGTGTAGGCTGCGGCGTTTGGCGGCAAACAAACGAAACTTGGGGGCGCGGGCGCCTCTCCGGCTCGGCGCACCTCGCTTTCACGTCCGTGCCCTCGTTTGGGGCACCAGGCGAAACGCTTTTGCGGTGGCGCCCCCTAGAGACAGCAGACGAACAGCAAACAACACAGGAGATAACGATGGTAACCACCGAACCTCAATCGATTCGCGACCTCCATTTTCTCTCGGCAGCCGATGTCATGAAGATTCTTGGATACGAGAGCAGGGCTACGTTTTGGCAGGCAGTGCGAGCAAATGCTATTCCCCATGTCCGCCTCGGCGTGCGCCGGTGCGTTTTTGAGGAGTCGGCTCTACGCGCATGGCTCGCGTCCAGAACTGTGGGCACGAGCCCGGAGGTGGTGCAATGACGCGCATCCGGGAGCTTGAGTCTAGGGCGCGGCGTCTTGGCTCAAATCGGGAGCAGATCGTTCGAGAGTTCCAGGAGGAGTTTCCGAACCTCTTTGAAGCGATCGTAACGCCTCCGCAGGAGAGTTGGCTGGGATCGATCGACCTTGAGCGAGTTGTGCAGCTGATCCTTGGTCGCCGCCGGTCGGTTACCGTGGGCGCCCGTGAGTTGGGCGCAGCACTGGTGCGCGCTGGCATAGTGGATCAATGCGCGCCCGCGTGGGCTGGTCGGCTCGCTCGGATGATCGCCGCGCGCGGGGTCCGTGGGGTTGTTGTTCGTGTTCGACGCACGGCAAAGGCCCGGCGCGTCGAGTTCTCCCGCATGTCGTGACGGCAATGACGGCAAATGACGGCACACAAAACAAGGAACACAGAGGGCAGTGACGGCATGACGGCATTCTCCGCTCCTTTTTATGTGCGTAGGTATACCTGCGCGTGTGCGTTAGTTGGTAGAAATGCTGTCATGCTGTCACTGTCGCTCTGTGAACACGTCAGCGGCATGCTGTCATGTGCCGTCATTGCCGTCACTGAGGAGGGGCAGCGATGAGCGGGCACCACGCGATTCCTCTTGATGCGATCTCCCGGGCGGAGGAGTTGGCCCGCGCCAGCTGGCCGCGCTTCGAAGAGGATGAGGAGCTCGGTGAGATCTCGGAGCGCTTCGGCGCCGTTCCGGCCGAGGACCTGCAGCGCGTGGTGCGTGGTCTCCTTTGCCTCATGCTCCCGCCCGCGAGCTACGGTGGGAGCCGGCGCTTCGAGGCCGGGTACCTGCGCTTCCTCGCCCTGGCGTGGGTGATGTCGCCCGAGCTGCTCGGCGAGCGCAGCGAGGAGGCAGTGGCGGACCGCCTCGGGATCGAGCGGCAGACCTTCAACGTGCAGGTCCACGCGATGCGGGCGCTGCTCGCCGGCAAACACGCCGCCCCGGCCGTCGCGGGTCCTCCCCAGCAACCCACGCGCAGAGGTTCCGCAAGGCCCCGGCAGTCGCTCGTGCGAGTGGCCCGGAATGCTTCGTCAGTCAGTTCAGGTCAACGAGGTGGGCGATGGTAACGACCGGCGACCTCTCCCACCATTGGGGGATCGACCCGAGCGCGGTCTCCCAACTGCGCCGACGTCGGAAGATGCCAGAGTTTTCGACGCTTGCCGAGGCCGATGCCTGGCGCGCGGCCAACGTGAAGCCACGAGCCCAGCGCTCGAACTCCTCCGCTGGAAAAATCGCGAACACGAACAACAACAACGCGAGCAAGCCGGCACCGCGCGATGTGTTGGGCGGTGGGGAGCCCGACGGCGAAGACTTCGCGACCTGGCTGTGCGGGGCCGCTGAGGCCGCGGCCAAACTTGCGGCGGCAAGGCTGTCAGCAGCGATGTCATCGGGGAGCGACGTCGAAGCCGCTGGGGCCCTCAAGGTCTTCGCGGAGGCGGCTGGCCGCTGCCGGCAAGTGCGGGAGGATGCGCTCCGGCTCGGAGAACGGGAGCGGTCGCTTATCCACGTCGACCGGGCCAAGGACATCGTTGGGGTGCAACTCGTGCACCTGCGGAACCTTCTTTTGCGGTTGGGGGATCGGCTCGCGGTCGATGCCAACCCTGCCGATCCAGCGCTCGCCAAACGCATAATTGATGCCGGCGTCGACAAGGTCTTCGCCGCCTTCTCCTACGCCCAGCAGGCCGTCGCCGACAATCTCGGCAGGCAAAGCAGTTGCCCGGACGGTTCGCCGGCGAACACCAACACAACCCGCGGAGACATTGCCCATGAAGAACCTTCCAGTGAAGAGTCCTGAGTCGATAGAAGCATTCGCTGAGATCATCGCCGCGGCAGGCACTCCGCAGGCATCGGCCATCGTCGGCCAACTTGTGTCGGCAGCCGCGACACCGCGGGCCCTGGCCTTATTGGGTGTCCGTGTGCTTGATGCCGCCCACCTCCTTAGCTTCGAAGCAGCGGAGCGAATGCTCCACGCCGCTTGCGAGCCGATGCTGGCGGCCCAAGTGCAACAACTTCGGGCCGATCTTCTCGCCGCCGAGTAGTGGGGCTACCTTGGCACAAGTACAACGCCCCCTCTTTCGACGACGCCGGCGCGCCGGTGCCGTCTGTTGGGTTTGACTATCCGGTTGATGAACAACCGGAGGCTCCACGTGTCGACCGGCGGGACATCTTTGAAGTAGCTGTTCGGATCGCTCTCTACGATGGCAGGGGCAAGGATGCGATGGCTATCGGCAGGCGTTTGCTCGCACTCCAACCCCTGCTCGCCGAGTTGCTTGGGGAGCGCCCTGAGAACTGGAAGACGATCGCCGAGCGCAGCGGAACGAGCGGGCCAGCTGTATCTATGATGAAGGAGCGTCTCGCACAAGCTGTTCGCCATGAGCTCTTTGTGAAATCAGGAGGCGCGCTAGATGATGTTCGAGTGATTTCCCGCCCACTTGTAGAATGAGTACACCAGAACAAATCCTCGCTGCGTACCACGCGGCAATCGAAGCCCTTCCGTCGGGTCTCTCCGAACTCACGAGTGAACAGCAGACGGATTTCCTGCAGGAAGACCAACGATGGGAGTACTTCCGCCGGGACCATGATCGATGCAGCCCGCGTGGTGCCGAGAAGTTTAACAGGGACCTCGAGGCGAAATACCTGCACGGGGAGACTTTTGATAGCATTGTCGCCTCCTACATCAATATCGGAGACAACCTGAAGAGGCTGAAGATTGTCATCGAATGTGAGCTCCGAAGTTCTGCCTTTCGGGTGTTGCCCAGGATCTTGGACATTGCGCTTGCAGAGCGCGTCCGCTTCGTGGCTGCGCGGGATCGAGTTTTGGCCTGTGTCGAGGGTCTCGAGAGCCTGGGTGTCAAAATGGACCCCGCTGTTCTGGTCCCGTGCAACGCTCAGATCGGCGTACTGGATGCGTTCATCAAGGATAACGCCTGCGGCCGTGAACTCGCAGCCTACCTGGACGCTTCCGGATTGAGTGGCGATGGCGATGGCAACGAGCTTGAGGATGGGGATTTCATTGTCCGCGAACCCCGTGTGATCACATCCACTGGATTCCGCGAGTCCCCATCTACGATCCTGCGGCGACTGTGTGTTCGCTGATTCATTACTTTGAATGATTCGGTACGCGGGGGCCGAAGGGATCGAGGCCGCCGCTCGAACCCCCTGAGTCGAGAGCTCGTGTTCACGTCGGCTCAGGGGAAATTTTCCTGAGACAGGCCTAGCCTGAAACAGGCGAGAAACGCCGATGGAGACCCGAAAGAACACGTGGGACCATCGTCGGGCAAGCAGGTAACTGCTGGCATCATACACCCGCACTGCCGGCCAGCGGGCAACGTGTCTAGGCCGGCGAATCTTTCCTCCTCTACTCCCATGATCGGTGGCGCCCCAGACTACATCATCAGAACCGCTCGTCGCGTGTTTCGCGCCGCGGATCAGGCCGTTGCAGACTCGCTGCAGAAGCCGAAGATCACTGCAGCGAAGAAACCACCGGCCGCGGCTCGCCTCGTTCTGAAATCGAACCTCAAGGAAGCCATGGCTTCTCGGGTATCGCTTGCGACACCCATTCGCAGTTTTCAGCCAGCGGCGAGTCCGACCAACCGAGGGCGGCTGAACACCGCTCAGCGCCTGGCCATCGCGTCGGCTGTGCACACTGCGATGGAGCGACTGTTCAGCTGCGATAGTCCCTCCGCCAAGGCGTCCGCGATCAACGACATGCTGCAAGAGATCGAGGGCGCACTGTGATCACACTCTGCATTCCCTCGCCGCACCACTTTCCGATGAACATCAAAGCCTCCTACCATCGCGCTCGCGTCGAATCCGCGATCAAGCGCACGACCAAGGGTACCGCCGCAGCGCTCATAGCAATCCAGGATGCGGGTACCGAGCTCGAAAAGCTCGCACGGTGCGGGGACGTCCCCGGCGCCCTTGCTCTAGCCCGTGAACTCGGCGTCGCAATGGATGAAGCCGCTGTGGCCTTCGCTGGAATCGCTGCCCGGCTTCGCGAGTCGGTCAAGGAAGGAGAACGTTAATGCCTACCTCAGTTGATGTCCTGCTGGCGATTCGCTCCGACACGAGCGGAATTGATCGTGCGAACCGATCGGTTGCCGACTTCAGCCGTCGCCTTCAATCCGGTTTGGCAGCTGGGGCAAAACTCGGTGCCGGATTCCTTGGCGCGTCGAGCGCCGCGGACCTCCTCAAGAACGAGGTCCGGCACGTTATCGAGAACATCGACAAGATCCCCGGCGTCCCGCCTGAGACCATCGAGTCGATCGCCCGCGCAAAGGACCTACTTGCGCAGTCGCGACAGACCATCGACACGTGGATCGCGAAAGGCGTCTCGGCCTTTGCTGAGTTCGGGGAAGCAATCGGGTATGCCGCCGGCGCGCTCGTGTACGGGATTGATGCTGCGAGCGAAGCATACGGAGAATCGCAGCGGCAGGCGGAGCAGGCGGTTGCCGTTTCGAAAGCAGCGAAGGAAGCTGCGAGAGAGCTTGAAGAACAGCACAGGCGAGAGGCCGAAGCTGCGCGCAGCCTGACTGCAGCCCTCAGCGCTCTTGCCAAGGCACGCATGGAGGGTTCTCAGATCGGCGAGACACCCGGACAGCAGATCACTCGCCTCAAGTCGGAAGCCAACACGCTTCGCAACAAGGCTGCGTCGATGATAGTCCAGGACTCTGACCCGAAGGATAAGCGCGACGCTGTTGAGGCCGAGCGGAGTGAACTTCTGGCGGAGGCAATCAGCAAAGAGAACGAGGCGCGCAAGCTGAACATCCAGCTCAATCAGCAACTCGCCGAGCTTGGCACGAGGCAACAGGACGCGGCTCGCTCTCGACTCGCTCTCACCGAGCAGTTGGCAGCTGCTGAGGGCCGGCTGGCTGAGATTGATCAGGCGGCATCAGGTATCGATGGCGTTGACCCGATCCAAGCCGAGCGGGGCCTCGCTCTCGAGACAGAACGGCTGGATGTCGAGAAGCAGATCGCCGAACTCAAGGAGCGCATCGCAGACAGCCAGAAACGCGACGCCGATGAGGCAAAGAAGGCAGCTGACCTGGCGATGGACCGCGCGCGCGTGCAGCTCGATGAGCTGCTCCGCCAGAACAAGGCGCAACGTGCTCTTGTGGATGGTGACCGGCTCCGTACTGAAGCCTCGAAGTGGCAGGAACAGCGGCAACTGATTCTCGCAGCAATCGACGCCCAACGTCGGTACATCGCCAACCTGGCTTCGATCGCATCTGATGCGAGTGCTCCGCAACTAAACCGGTTGGCCGCTACGAAGGCGATCGCCGACGGCGGCACGCAACTGGGAAGTCTGCAGGGCGATCTTGCCGGCCTCGGCCCGGATCCATCATCGGTGATGGAGAACCTCCGCGCGCAGGTCGCCTCGCTCGGCAACGAGTGGGGCACGGTCCAGCAGAACATCGCGGCCGGTTTCACCGGCACGATCAACTCCGCGATGCAGAGCACGAGCGACCTCATGTACAATCTGGCCAACGGTGCCTCGGTCACGTGGGCGAGCGCCACGCTGGCCATCCGCCAGTACTTCCTCCGCATGGTCACCGATATGGTCTCGAAGATGCTCTGGCGCTCGACCGTGGAGCGCATGCTCATCCGCATCGGTGTGGTCGAGCACGTCGCCGGCGAACAGCTCAAGACCGGCGCCACGCTGGCCGGCGCCGCCACCCGCATCGGCACGATGATCAAAGAAGCCTTGGGTGCCGTCTACCATGGTGGTGTCGAGGCCTTCCGCGCCATGGCGGGCATTCCCTACGTCGGCCCGATCCTCGGCGCCGCGGCAATGGCGGCGGCGATCGTCGGCGGCCTCGCCCTCGTGAGCAAGATCGGCAAGGGCTTCGCCGAGGGCGGCTATACCGGATCCGGTGGCAAGTACGAGCCGGCCGGCATCGTACACCGCGGCGAGTACGTCTTTCCGCAGGAGGCGGTCGCGCGGCTCGGTGTCGGGCGGCTCGAGGCGATGAAAAACGGCTACGCCTCGGGCGGGCTTGTCGGTGGCGGCGCTGTGGCCGGTGGCGGCTCCGCGATCGATATCGCGATCCTCGATCGCTCAACGTCCGCCCACGACTATCTCCGCAGCCGAGCGGGTCGCCGCATGCTGGTCGATCGACAGCGCCGCACCGTCGAGGACCTTGGTTAGCTCCTTGATACGGGAGACCCCCGGCGCACCGCCGCGACGGCGTGTTCTCCCTCGCACCAGGCGTCCAGCCATCGCCGCCGCACACGTCTGATCCCGTCGCCGTCGATCGTGCATGCCAATGGCATGCGCCGCATGAATCCGAAGACCGCGGTGCGTCCGCGGCCTGTGTAGTCGATTGCCTGCTTGGGCGTGAGCGCCTCGGGGAGGCGGTCGGGCACTTGCGCGATCTTGGCCCGCTTCATCTCGACCACAATCAACCGCGCGAGGTCACGAAGCTGCCGGCCGTCGAATCGAACGGTGAGCTTTCTCCGGGAACTGAAGAGCTTTTCCAAATTCGCCGGTGGGTTTGTAGTGCCAGAGGGCTTGTCTTCGATGCTCATGGCCGCCATTTTCACGCCCGGGCCGTGAGAAGCCCAACCAAGAAAAGATGCCAGTTGCCCCGGTGGGGCGCTCGGAGGCGGTTCCATCTGATCCGCCAATTCTCACCCGAACGTTCCGCCGGGGTTTCACCCCGCCGTGCTAAGGCCGTGAGAAGCCAACGTCCGGCGCAGAAAGGAAAATCAGATGGACGAAGACAATTGCCTCGATCGAGGAGCCGACTGGTGGAAGTTGGCAGAAAGTTCTGCCGAATTAGCCCGTGCTGATCAGATTGGAATGTTGCCCAGGATGCCAGTTCCGGAGCAGGTGCTCTGGGATATCATCCAGCGCGTGGTCTTGGTTCGGACTAGGGCGACTGATTGGACTGGAACACTGACGGAGCTCGAAGCGCTATTGCATGTTGGGGCCACCCCGGGAGAGATCCCACAGATCCCAGTCCCGAGCTGGATCGGATATCGCCTCGAATGCATCGGGAAGTTCCGCCCGGCACACGTCTGGCAGCGAAAGACTCCTTCGGGGCGGCTCTGGACGATCCGCCGGAGCTACTAGCCAAGGCCACGCGCGGAGAAGTGATCACGCCCCGGCTCGCCAAGGCCGGGGCTTTCGGCTATCCGTACCGCATGGAAGAAAAGGGCAAATCTGTGTGCGCTTTGTGTGCGCTTCGCCCCTCTCCTCTCAAATTGGCGCCCCCACCGAGAATCGAACTCGGATTAACGGTTTAGGAAACCGCTGTTCTATCCATTGAACTATGGGGACGGTGTTCGCCGGAGTAGCTGCCATACCCTCCGCCCACCTTCAAGCCCCGAGCGTAGTACCGCCAGCGCTGGCTCCAGCCCCACCCGCGTTCATTTCGGGCGCCGCCCCCTTCCTGGCGCTACTCAGCGGCGCAGGGCCGCGCTGCAACGGCGGAAATGGTGGCCGTAGACCGCCAAGGTGATCGCGAGTTGAATCGAGGCGGGGCGGCGCAGGCAGGTCCACGCCAGCAGGTGCCAGTAGAGGAAACGCTCCCGGCCCAGCACCCCAAGGCTGAGACACGAGCGCAGGAACGCCCATCCATGGGTCGGCCTCAGACTGAACGAGAACCGCGGTGGGCGGAACTCGCGCAGAAACGTGCGCACTCTCCGGTAG
>JAEXPG010000012.1 GCA_023447015.1 Verrucomicrobiota bacterium | reverse complement strand
TTCTACACCGAGACGGTCGGCAACATCTACTACGAGGGCGCCGCCGGCGCCGCGAAGATCGCCAAGATCCTTGCCTCGTACCGCAAGTCGCCGCCGAAGGCCTTCGGGAAGCTCAAGGTCACGAAGTTCCGCGACTTCGGCCGCGAGAAGATCAAGGACGCCGACGGCGAGCTGATCCCGGCGCAGGACCTCTACATCGTGACCCTCGCCAACGGCTTCAACTACGCCGTGCGCGGCTCCGGCACCGAGCCGAAGATCAAGTTCTACCTCTTCGGCCAGGCGAAGGTGAAGAGCGCCAAGGTCCTCGCCGACGTGAAGGCCGCGACCAAGGCGGCTCTCGAGGAGCTTCGCCAACAGGTCGAGGCCGACGCCGCGAAGCGCGCGGAAGGCTGAGCCTCGAAGATCGTGGCGGAGCGACGGCGTCGCTCCGCCCCAGTGGGAACCAACGCCCCGCGGCCATGACGCTGCGGGGCGTTGGTTTTTGTGCGTCGCAACGCGCCCGTCCGGCTGCGGCAGGGCCGACCACTGCCAGTGCGCCCGAAGAGGGAAACCGTCCTCCGGCTGGCGGCGGCGCGGCGGACGGTCGCGATGATCTTCGCGCGGGGCTCCCGCCGGTTTCTCGTCGCCACTCGGCGATTGCCGAGTGCGGGGCGATTCCCACACTCCGCTTTCGAAACCCTAAGACGGCGCGCTCCAGGCGTGCCGCCCTCATGCAACCCCGGTCCCTATCTTCCCATCGTTTCGGCTTCGCGGCGCTGCGCCGCGACTTTCTGGTCAAGTCGGTCGCCGGGCTGGCCTGCATCGCGGTCTTCAGCGGGATCTTCCAATGGCTCCAGCAGCATCCGCGCATCGAACCGCGGATGTGGGAGTGGTGTCCGCTTTGGGACCTGATCCCGTTCCACGCCGTGTGGACGTGGCCCTATCTGGCGATGTTTCCGCTCATCGGCGTCACGTGGATGATGCAGCCGGGGTGGCGCGAGGTCTGCAGGTTTTTCGCTGCGATGTTGGCGACGGGATTGGTCGCCTGGGCCTTTTTCTTCCTCTGGCCCACGGGCAGCATCCGTCTGCCGATGGCCGAGATTCCGTGGTACTACCAGATGGTCATCACCGCCGACGCCCCGCTCAACAGCTTCCCCTGCCTGCATGCGGCCTTCAGCGTGGTGGCGGCGTACGGGCTGCTCCACGGGGCGTTGCGGATTTCCACCGCGTGGCGCGTGACCATCTGGGCGCTGGTGGCGACGATCTGCGTGGCCGCGATCGCCCTGCGGCAGCACACCGACTTCGATGTGCTGGGCGGGCTGATTCTCGGCGGTGCCGCCGCCTGGGGGTATCGCCGGTCGTTCGCCCGCGAGACGGACGTGGAAGCGGCGACCGCGACTACGCTCGAGCCTGTGGCCGAAGTTTCCGCACAGGAATGAGCGCCGCACGGGTGAGTCCGCCGTCCGGATCGGGGCTATGTGGACTTCGGAGCTACAGTGGGCGCGGTTCATTTCCCGCCGGAGCGGCCGATTGACTGCGGCAGGCCTTCCGTCCCATGCGAAACCATCGCCTTGCCTGTGCCCTGATCGCTGTCGCCGGTGTTCTCCTGGGTGGGAACACGGCTTGCGCCGGTCCGAAGATCGGCGTGCTCACCAAAAGCAGGTCGGCCTTCTGGGCCGCCGCGGAACAGGGGGCCCAGAAGGCGGCCGGGGAACTCGGGGCCGAGATCATCGCGAAGAGCCCGCTCAACGAGAGCGACGTCGCGATCCAGATCCAGCTGCTCGACAGCCTGGTGGCGCAGGGCGTCGATGCCATCGTCATTGCGCCGAGCAGCAAGGACACGCTGGTCGCGCCGCTGGCCGAGGCCGCCGCGAAGGGGATCAAGATCGTGGTCTTCGACACGCGGCTCGAGGGCGGTGCGGAGTATCCCTTTGTCGGAACCGACCAGCGGCTGTCGGGCCAGGCGGCCGGCGCGCTGCTGGCCTCGCTGGCGAAGACGGACGCCCCGGTCGGTTTCCTGAAGCTCAACCAGACCAGCGGGGCGGCGACCCAGCGCGAGCTGGGGGCGCTCGAGAAGATGCGCGAGCTGCGTGGAAGCTTTTCCCTCGCCGGCAGCGTCTATGTCGGCATCGAAAAGGGCGCCGAGAAGCAGCGCACCGAGTCGCTCTTCGACCAGCATCCCGAGTTGCGCGCCGTGCTGGCGTCGACCACTCCTGCGACCTTGGCCATGATCGAGGTGATCAAGGAGCGGAAGCTGGCCGGCACCGTGAAGTGCGTGGGTTTCGGCTTCAATCTCACCAAGGCCGTGGCCGAGTCGATCGAGCAGGATGTGCTGCAGGGCTGGGTGGCGCAGCTTCCGGGCGAGATGGGCCACGACGCGGTGAAGGCGGCGGTCGCCCTCTGCAAGGGGGAGTCCGTGCCGAAGACGATCACGACGGATTTCGTCGTGATCACACGCAAGAATCTGCAGGACCCGCAGGTGCAGGCGTTGCTCTCGCAATAGGGCCGTTCCTGGAGTTCGGTCGCCCGGGGGCGTGCCTCCGGTTCCGTGATCGTCGGCAGCGCGCCCGATCACGGCGGCGGCGGCACGAGTTTCGCGTGGCGTGCGCCGGGTGGAGTGCGATCGGGCGCCCCGGTCCGGGGCGCCGTCGAGGAGAGCGCAGGATCTCGCGCGCCGGCCGGCCGGTCACTTCGGCTGGCCGTAGTAGGCGCCGGGGCCGTGCTTGCGCTTGAAATGCTTGTTGAGCAGTTCGGCCTCGATGGTCGGGAGCCGGGGCTCGAGCTGGAGCGACATCAGCGCCATGTGCGCGATGCACTCGACGGCGACGGCCACCTCGACGGCCTTGGCCACCGTCGGGCCCCAAGTGAAGGGCGCGTGGCGGTTGACCAGCACCGCGGGGAAATCGGCCGGGTCGAACTGGCCGGCGGCGAAGCGCTCGACGATCACGTTGCCCGTCTCCCACTCGTAGGCGCCGCCGCCGATCTCGGCTGCGGTCATCTTGCGGGTGACGGGGATGTCGCCGAAGAAGTAGTCGGCATGCGTGGTGCCGAAGATCGGGATGCTGCGGCCGGCCTGGGCGAACGCGGTGGCGTGGGAGGAGTGGGTGTGGACGACGCCGCCGACCGAGGGGAACGCGATGAAGAGCCGGCGGTGCGTGGGCGTGTCGGAGGACGGGCGGAGGTTGCCCTCGACGATCTTCCCCTCGAGGTCGACGAGGACCATGTCCTCGGGCTTGAGGGCGGCGTAATCGACGCCGCTGGGCTTGATGGCGAAGACGCCCTTGGCGCGGTCAATGGCGGAGGCATTGCCGAAGGTGAGGTTGATGAGGCCGTGCTTGGGCAGGGCCAGGTTGGCCTCGTAGGCCTCGCG
>JAEXPG010000064.1 GCA_023447015.1 Verrucomicrobiota bacterium | reverse complement strand
GTGCGGGGCTCGCCGGCAGAGGCTTGGTCGGCGCTCGGACGCCCCCCCCCGCGGACCCAGCAGCGCCGGGAGTTGCGGTTTGGGACCGTCCGCACACGCTACCGGCCTTCGGTTGCGTTGACAGTTTGGAGACAGCTCGCCGCCCGTTTGCCCACAGGATGGCCCCCCTTGCGCAGAGACTGCCTCGTCGACGCCGCCCTTCTACAACACAGTCAATCAACCCCAGGGGGGAACATGAACGTTACGCAGATTCGATGGGCGGGCCGGCTCCTGCTGGCCCTGGCAGTCGCAACAATCTCCGGTATCCGCCTCGGCGCGCAGTCCGGTTTCGACGACGACCGGGTGATGCTCCAGGGCTTCTACTGGGAGTCCTACCGGCACGGGCACACCGAGAAGTTTCCCAGCTTCGGTGCCGACAGCTGGTACAAGATCGTGAAGGCGGCCGCGCCGCAGATCCGCGACGCCGGCTTCAGCCTCGTCTGGCTCCCGCCTCCCTTCTTCGCCGGCACCTACAGCGCCGGCTACAACCCGAAGGAGTACTTCACCTTCACCACCAGCTACGGCTCCCACGACGAGCACCGCGCCATGCTCGTCGCCCTCCTGCAGGCCGGGGTCGAGCCTGTCGCCGACCTCGTCTTCAACCACCGCGACGGCACCACCGGCTGGGCCGGCTTCAGCGCCCCGGTCTGGGACACCCGGACGATCTGCAAGTACGACGAGTGCTTCTTCAGCCGCGACTCCGAGGTCTTCAACACGCCCGACGACAAGCGCGGCGCCGAGGAGCCTCGCCCGACCTATCTCCCGACCGGAGCGACCACCTATGCCTACCCGTCTTTCCGCGACCTCGACCACGGCAACAGGACCGTGCGCCATGACCTCATCCAGGCCATGCGTTCGCTCCAGTCGCTCGGCTACCGCGGCTGGCGCTACGACATGGTCCACGGCTTCGACGCCCGCTGGCTCGCCGTCTACAACAAGGCCACGCAGCCGACCTTCTCCGTCGGCGAGTACGATTGGGACAAGCAGGCCCAGCAGCGCGGCTGGGTGTGGTTCACCGCCACCGATCCGTCGAAGAACGGCGCCGAGCACCTCAAGACTTCAAGCGCGGTCTTCGACTTCAGCAGCCAGTTCACGCTCAAGGACAACAAGGGCAACCCGCGCGCCCTCTCCGGCTACGGCAACGGCATCGGCCTGATCGGCGACACCACCGACGGCCTCCCGTGGCGCCAGCGCGCGGTCACCTTCACCGAGAACCACGACACCGGCTACCGCACCCACGAGGACGGCTCCCCCGAGAAGGACCACGTCTTCGACAGCTTCCAGAACAACTGGGAGATTCAGCAGGCCTACGCCTACATCCTCACCCCCCCGGGCATCCCCTGCGTTTACTGGAAACACTTCTTCGACTGGGGCCCCGACCTGCAGGCGAAGCTCAAGGCACTCATCAACGCCCGCCGCGTCGCCGGGGTGAAGAGCGGCAGCGAGGTCAACATCCAGCAGAACGCCTGGCAGGCCAACGTCTACGCCGCGCGCGTCGTCGGCGCCAACGGCATGCTCTACGTCCGCATCGGCGGCGACGACGACACCTGGAATCCCGCCAAGTCGAACTACCAGAACTATCGCGAGTACGCCGCCGGCGACGGGTGGAAGGTCTGGGTCGCGCTCCCGAACAACCCGCCGGTCCAGCAGGCCGCCGCCAAGCCGGCGCTGCCCGTGCCGACCTACAAGGAGCCGACCACGTTCACCGTCACCGACGCCGAGCTCGATCTCTGAACGATCCGCCAACGCGGCGCGCTGTGCACCGCACCCGTTCCAGCCCGGGCTCGCCGCCCGGGCTTTTCTTCAGCCCAGTGCGGCGAGGACGGCTTCCGCGCTCTCGCGCCACGTGGGCAGGGGACGATTGAGGGCGGCGCGGACGAGTTCGCCGACCAAGCGCTCGTCGGTCAGCACGCGGCGCAGGCCGTCGGTCCACGCGGCCACGTCGTTGCCGGGAAGCGAGAGGCAGCCCCCGCCCCGCGAATGCTCGGCCAGCGCCGGGATGTCGCTGCAGACGCACGGTAGCCCGCTCCACAACGCCTCGATCACCGGCAGGCCGTTGCCCTCGGCCTGCGAGGGAAACACGCCGGCCACACACCGCGCCGCCAACTCGGCGACCTCGCCGTCGGCGAGCGGCCCGTGGTAGCGCAAACCGGGATGGCGCAGCGCCAGGGCGCGCACCCGACGCTCAACCGGTGTACCAAAATGTGGATTCACGCGCCCGACCAGGTGGACCGTGAAATCGATGCCCTCGGCCCAGAGCCGCTCGGCCGCATCGAGCAGCAGCAGCTGGTTCTTCCGCGGCTCGAGGATGCCGACCATCAGCAACGCCGGCGCGCCTCCCGGCCGCTCCCGGTTGCGGACGCGCGGCCGCCCCGAACCGTCGGCCCCGAGTGGAAACGCCGTCACCCGCGCCCGCCGCTCCACCTGCGCCCAGGTCCAGTACTCCTCAAGCTCGGTCCGGCTGGTCTCCGAGATCGCCAGCACCCGGTCGAACCCCGCGAGCAGCTTCATGTACCCGGGATGGCGGGCGACGCTGTGCGGCCAAGTCGTCTGCGGGAACTTCATCGGGATCGCGTCGTAGTAGACCGCCGCGGTGCGGCAGCCCGGCTTCGCGATCCACGCGGCCAGCCCCGGCCGCTCCTCCTCGCTGAACAATTCCGGCGTGAGCAACCAGTCCGCCGTCGCCAACGCCACCGGCGAACCGTCGGCCCGGGTCCAACCACGCGTCGCGCCATCCCAGCGCACGCCGACCAGTTTGTCGCCCGCGAGCGCACCGAGCTCGCCGCGCAGCTTCGCGCTCACGCGCTGGATGCCGGAGTGATGCCCGGAGCGGGCGGCCTTGGTGGTGTCGTAGTAGATCACGATTCCTTCCGGATGCGCTCGATCAGCCGGGCCGCGTTGCGGTGCACGTCGAAGTTCACCTCCACCCAGTCGCGCGCGTCGGCGCGGAGCCGCGCGCACAACGCGTCGTCCGCGGCGATCCGGTGCCAGGCCTCGGTCCACGCCGCGGCATCCTCGATTGCTGCGACGAGGCCGGTGCGTTCGTGGGCGATCGCCTCCGTCGTGGCGGCGGCGGGCGAGGTGACAACGACCACCCCGGCAGCCATCGCCTCGGGAATCACGTTCGGCAGACCGTCGCGGTCGCCGCTGCGGGCGACGATGCCGGTGTGCACCAGCGTATCGGCCCAGGCCAGCGCGCCGAAGATTTCCTTGAGCGGCCGGTGGCCCATGAGCTCCACGACTCCACCCAACTGCAGCGCGCGGATCTGCGCCGTGAGTCGCGGGTGCAGCGGACCGCCGCCGTAGATGCGGACCTGGAGGGCCAGCCCCGCGTCGCGCGCGGCGGCGTAGAGCTCGAGCTGGCGCTCGAGCCCCTTCTTCTCGACCAAGCGGGCGACACAGACGATGCGGAGCGGTGTGCGCGAGGCGCGCAGGGACTTGAAGGGCGGCAGCACGTCGAGGCCGCGGCGGATGACGAGAAGCTTCTCCGGCGGCGTGCCGCGCTCCCGCAGCGTCGCCCCCGCCATCTCGGTCGAGGTGCGCACAAAACGGGCGAGCACGATCTTCTCGCGCAGCAACCAGTCGCCGCCGTGCTCATACAGATCGTAGGCGTGGGCCGCCATGCTGAAAGGGATCCCCGTCAACCGCCACACCGCCCACGCCGCGCCCGACGGTGCCGAGGCCCACACGGCGTGGAGATGCCGCGGACGTTCGCGCCGGTAGCGCGGCGCCTCGACCACGCCGTAGCCGGCGCCGAGGAGATTCTCCCAGAGGTTGAGCCAGCCGTGGGGCGGCTTCGAGACCATCGCCCGCATCATGTCGGCGAAGAAACCGCCGCGGGTGCGCCAAGTCTCGAGCGGAAGCCGCCAGATCACGGTGAAGAGCCGCCAGCGGTTGAACTGCTCCACCGGCAGTCCATCGAACTCCCGTTCGCCCCCCCAGAGCGAGACCAGCCGCAGGGTTGCGCCGAGCCGGCGGAGGGCCGTCACCTCGCGCTGGAGGAACGTCTCCGTCGGGTACGGGAACCGGGTGAAGAGCAGCACCACCTCGGCTCCGGTCGCGCCCGCCGCCGGCTGGACTGGGCCCGGGGTGTCCATGGCGTTCAGACGGGGAACGGGCGCGCGACCTTCGCGGCGTCGAAGCCGAGGCCGATGAGCTCGTGGATGAGGACGGTGGGATCCTCCTCGTAGCGCAGCGCCTCGAACTTGTGCCGGGCCTGGTCGAAGGCTCCGGGAACGCGGATCCAGTTCTCCATTACCGTGCGCAGGCTCGCCGCCGAGTCGATGATCGGGCATTCCGCGCCGCGCTCGAAGAACTTCACCGTGAGGCTTTCCTGCGGCATGATGCTGCCAAAGCCGTTGAAGATGATCGGGCACCGGAAGTGCAGCGCCTTGGCGCAGGTGGTGGTGCCGCCGCGGGTGACGATCGTGTCGCTCACCTGCAGAAGCCGGTGCATCTCGTCGGTGTAGCCGTCGATGAAGCAGGAGAATTCCGGATGCTGCGCACGCCAGTGGATCGCCTCGGCGTAAGTGCGGGCGTTGCGGCCGCAGACGACGATCGCCTGCACCCGGTCGGCATACTCCGCCAGGACCGGCAGCAGCTCCATGTGCTGGTTGGCGCCGTTGCCGCCGGTGCCGAGCAGCACGGTGAAGCGGTCGGTGCGCAGGCCGAGACTCTCGACGAGATACTGGCGGCGCTGCTCGGAGTGGAATACATCGTGGTGCGAACGCGGCCGCATCAGGTGGCCGCGCACCTTCGTCTGTTCCGGACGCAGGCCGAGCTTCACGGCGTAGTCGCGCGCCGTCGGCGTGCGCGAGAAGTAGAGGTCGACGGTCTTGTCGATCCAGTTGCGGCTGTAGCCGTAGCCGCCCGAGAACTCGCCACAATAGGTCGTGCAGCGCACGTTGTCGGCACCGAGCTCGTGGCGCGCGACCTCGAAGTATCCGCGGTTGAGGCAGTCGTGGACGCTGAAGATCAGGTGCGGCCGGTACTCGCGGAGCAGCTCCCGGTAGTAGCGTTTGCCGAAGCTGATGTTGTCGCGGTTGATGATGCTCAACCCCTCGACGAACATGTAGTACGGGTGGTGCAGCCACGGCGCCTTCTTCTGGATCCAGTTGTAGAAGTCGACGCCCCAGCGGCCGATGACCGACGACTTCTCGAGCAGCTGCTCGATGCGCACGTCGACCCGGTGCTTGTAGAGCTCGAACGCCCACTCGGCGAACGCCTGCGCCCGGGCGTCGTGACCGCCGCCGGTGCTGGAGGTGAGAACGAGGATACGGACTTGGCTCACGTCAGCGGATCCCGAAGTAGCGCGCCATCACCGCACGGCGCAGGCCCAGCGGAGCCAGGCGCGCACCGAGCGGGGCGACGACAGTTTGGAAGAACGACCCCGAGCGCACGACCCCCGAGCGACCGCGCGCCAGGGCGCGGCGCAGATCGCGGGCGGCACGGGCCGGGCCCGGCGCCGCGGCGAGCGTGGCATCGAGCCGGGCCGCCACCCGTCGGGCGGTTTCCGGAAGACTGGTATCGGGGGAGGCGAACATGGCTTGGTTGAATCCCGTGCGGTAGTCGCCGGGACGAAAATCGAGGACGGCGATTCCGGCGGCGGGCGCCTCCAACATCAAGCTTTCCGTGAGGGCCGCGAGGCCGGCCTTGGCGACGTTGTAGCCGGAAAGAAACGGAATGGGGAACTCCACCGCCATCGAGGTCACGTTCACGATGGCGCCGCGCCGGCGCGCCGCCATCGCGGCGAAGGCGGCGCGATTGAGGGCGAGCGACACGCCCAACATCTCGTCGAGCTGCGCGCGCCACGCCGCGAGCGACCGGTCGAGCAGCCCGCCGAAGACGCCGTAGCCGGCATTGTGCACGAGGAGGTCGAGGCCGCCGCTATCCCGATCGACCAGGTTGATCAGCGCCTCCGCCGCGGCATCACCGCCGGCCAGGTCGAAACCGACCGCATGGAAACGAGGGGCGCCGGGCAACGTTTCCGGCTGCCGCGAGGTCCCCCACACCTCCACGCCCTCCGCCCGCAACATCTCGGTAAACGCCCGCCCGAGACCGACGCCGGCACCGGTGACGAGCGCCGTGCGGAAACGGGAGGAGAGAGGAGGACGCGGCATGAGGAGCGCGGATCGCGTGCCGGGACGCGGATCAGGAGCCGCAGGCGCGGAGCACGAGCGAGACGTTGGCCCCGCCGAAACCGCTGGCGTTGTTGAGCACCACACGGGGGGAATCCGGCCGCGTTTCCCGCGGGAGATTCAGGTCCGCGAACTTCGGGTCGACGTTGCGCAGCCCGCCGCAGCCCGGGATGAAACCGCCGCGCATCGCGAGCGAGCAGAGCCCGGTCTCGAGGGCGGTCGCCATGGACAGCCCGTGCCCGGTCAGCGCCTTGGTGCTGCTCACCGGCACACGGCCGACCTCGGCCCCGAAGACGGCACGGATCGCCTTCACCTCGGAGGCGTCGCCGATCGGCGTCGAGGTGGCATGGGCGTTGATGTAGTCGATCTGCGAAGGCGTCACTCCGGCCGCGCGCATCGCCCGCTGCATGGCGGTGGCCAGCCCGAGGCCTTCAGGGTGCGAGATGGCGACGTTGTGGCCGTCGGAAGCCTGGCCCCAGCCGGCGAGCTCGGCGTACGGGGTGGCGCCGCGGCGGGCGACCGCCTCCTCGCTCTCGAGCACCACGACCGCCGCACCGCCGGTGCCGACAAAGCCGTCGCGGGCGACATCAAACGGCCGCGAGGCCAGGGCGGGGTCCTTCTCGACGGACAGCGCGCGCATCGTCGCGAAGGGAAGGATCGCGTCCATGTTGCCGTCCTCCGCCCCGACCACGATCATGCGGTCCTGCCGGCCCGTGACGATGTCGTCGTAGGCGAAGCCGAGCGCATGGCCGGTGGAGGCACAGGCCGAGGAGAAACCGCAGGAGTGCCCGCGGATCTTGAAGGCGGCCACAAGGTTGAAGTTCAGCGTGCCGGAGATCGAGGAGACCACCGCAACCGGCGAGCAACGGTTCACCCCCAGCTCGTGCATGCGGCGCACGTAGTGGGTCAACACCATCGGAGAGCCGGCCGAGGCGCAGTAGAGTCCGGTGTTCTCGTTCTGCAGATCGGCATCCGCCAGGCGCGCGTCCTCGATGGCCTGGAGCATCGCGCAATGGGCGTAGAGCCCGTGCGGCGCCATGCTGCGCAGCAGCTCGCGGCGGATCGAATAGCGGGAGGGGAAGGTCCAGTCCTCGGGCTCGACCGAGGCGACATCGAACTCCTTGACCGTGCCCATCACCTTCACCGGGATCTCGGGCCGCTGGAACGGGGCGTAGAGCTCGAAGCCGTGGCGCAGCTCGCGCAGGCTGGTTTCCACGGCCGACTTGTCGTTGCCGATGCTGCTGACGAACCCGAGACCGGTGATGTAGACTTTCCGCATTGCGATAAGGGACGGTCGCCGGCTCGGGCAACTGCCATCCCCGACGAGTGAAGGTGCGAGGGTCCAAACCAGCCGCGGCGGAGGCAACTGGAATTATGGACCACTCCGGGCGCGCCCGCGGCGCCCAGCGGCCGTGCCACTCAGGCCGAGGTCGGCGGAACCGGATGGACCGGAGTCGTGTATCCGAAGGTGAGCGTGATCTCCTCGGCAAAGGCCGCCTTCTCCCCGCCGACCTTCACGGTCCCCTCGAAGGTCGCCAGCGGCGCCTTGATGCGCTTGGGGCGGACGGACAGAGCCAAGGTGTCGCCCGGCTTCACCACCCGATGGCAACGCACGCCCTCGCAGCCGGTGAAGAAGATCGCCGCCGGATCGACCGACTGTTCGAGCTCGGGCGCGCCGCCGCGCAGGAGGAACAGCACCGCGAGCTGACCGAGCGCCTCGAGCATGATCGAGGCGGGCAGCACCGGGTTGTTCTTGAAGTGTCCCTGCAGGAAAAACTCCGTCCCGGCCACCTGATAGCGACCGCTCGCGGCCGCCGGGGAAACCGACGCCTCCTGCACAAAAAGGAACGGCGGCTGCATCGGCATCGTCGCGAGAACCTCCTCCGCCGGCAGGTGCTTCGCCGGCGCCGGGGCGGGCTTGCCGCACACCCGCGACTCGATGAAGACGTTGATGTCGGCGATCGTGCGCAGGTCGCGCAGCTCCTCGTTCTTGATGGAAACCTTGAGGCTCTCCTCCACCAACATCACCACCTCCATCATGGTGAGCGAATCCACCCCGAGATCCTCGACCACGCGCAGGTCGGTCTCGCCGGTCTTCAGGCGCAGACGGTGCTCGGGATCGACAAACCGCTCGATAATGCCGAGCACCACCGCGGGTATCGCAGCGACGTCACCCGTGCGGCGGTAGGTCAGCGCCGCCTCGAGTGTCGCCGGCGAGCAACGTTTGAGCGCATCGCGCAGGACCGCCTCATCGGCGGGACTCAGGCCCGGAGTGGCAGCGCCACGGGTGTTTTCGGCGTCGGACATGCGGCGCATGAAACAGAGTCGGCAAGTCGCGGCGCAAACCCTATTTTCGTTCAGCGACCGAACGATCCCGCCGCACCGCCCGCGGGGCCTCCCTCTCGTTTCTTTCCAAAAAAGCTCTTGCCATGCCCTCTGCCCGCCGGATGCTCTCGGCCCTTTAATCACTTTCACCATGGCTCGAATCTGCGCGATCACAGGCAAGCGTCCCTCCCGGGGAAGCATCATTCACCGTAAGGGTCAGTCCAAGAAGAGCGGCGGCATCGGCACGCACGTCACCGCCATCACCAAGCGGTGGTTCAAGCCGAACCTCCAGAAGGTGAAGGTTCGCCTGCCCAACGGCTCCGTGAAGCGCGTTTTGGTGTCAGTGAAAGCAATTAAGGCTGGCAAAATCCAAAAGGCCTGACCAATTTATAGCTCACCCATCCACCCGCCTGCCCCCGAGCGAGCGCTTAGCGCCCTCGGGGGCACTTCTTTTCCGGGGGGTGGATCTCGCCCGACTGGTCGGATACCGCCACTGGAGGGTCGGCCCATGCCCCCGGCTCGCCCCCCTCGACCGCTGACTCCAACCTCAGCCGCGTCGCAGGCCGAACCGCGAGAGCACGCGTCCCGCCAGCGCCGGCAGCTCCTCCCGGCCGTCGAGCCGAAGGCCCCACAGCACGAGCCCGTAGACCGCGGCGCCAACCGGGATCATCGTTGCCAGCAGCATGATATCCCGCAGGCGCGCCGCAGGCAGCCAAGCCTCGAGGATCAGCCGGCCGAGCCATACGGCCGCAGCCATCGCCGCCACACCAGCCGCGATCTTGAGCAGATCGCGCCAGAGATGATGGAACGCCAGCGCCTGGTCTCCGCGCGCCAGCCGCGTCTGGAGAAACCACGCCTGGACGACAACCGCCAGGTTGCTGGCCAGGGCCAGGCCCACCGTCGACAGGGGGCCCATCAGCAACAGGCCCAGCCCGATGTTCACCACGAAGCTCAGCAGCGCCGCCCGCACCGGAGTGCGGGTGTCCTTGCGGGCGTAGAAGGCGCGCAGCACGAGGTTGACGAAGGAGAAGAACGGCAGCCCTGCCGCGAACACCGCCAGGACCGGTGCCATCGCGCCCGTATCCGCGGCATGGAAGGCTCCGCGCTGGAAGAGCAGCCGGATGATCGGCTCGGCCAGCAGGACCAGCCCCGCCGCCGCGGGGATGTTCACCACCAGGATCAGGCGCATGCCGCGCCGATACGAGGCGGCGAAGGCCGCCCAGTCGCCCTGCGCCGCCTGACGCGAGATCAGCGGAAACACCACCGTCGACACCGCCACGGCGAACACCCCGATCGGCAGCTCCATCAGGCGCGTCGCCAGATTCAGCAACGACACGGCCGCATCGTTGAGCGATAGGCCGACCAACCGCAGCAGCGCCATGTTGATCAGGTACACCGCCGAGCCGACCACCGTGGGCCCCATCAGCGCGACGATCGCGCGCACCTGCGCGCTGCGCCGCAGGTCGAGCCGCGGACGCCAGCCTTCCCGCATCAACGCCGCCGCCGGCACCGCCATCTGGAAAAAACCGCCGACCAGCACGCCGGCGCACAACAGCCGCACCCGCGTGTCGCCATCCGCCGCCCACCCGCCCCACGCCCCGCCAGCCAAGGCCGCGATCATCGCGAGGTTCAGCCAGATCGGCGAAAGCGCCGGCTCGAGAAAACGTTCCAGCGTCTGCAGCGCGGCGCTGAAGGCCGCCGCCAGACAGACGAACACCATGTAGGGGAAAAGCCACACCGCCAGCTCCGCGCCGAGCCGCCAGCGGGCGATCGTCTCCGGCGCCGCGCCCAATGCCGTCGCCGCGCCCTCCCACCAGCCCCAGCCCAGCACCAGCATCGCCACGGCCACCACAGCCACGGTCACCACGAGCAGCCAGCTCGCGACCTGGCTCACCAGCTCGAACGCCCCCGCGCGCTGCCGCCGCGCGAGCTCCTCGTTGAGCGTCGGCACGAACGCCGCCGTCAACGCCCCCTCGCCCAGCAACCGGCGGAACAGGTTGGGCAGCGTGAACGCCGTGTAGAACGCGCTGGCCAGGGCGGTCGTGCCGAAGACGGCAGCGGTGAGCATGTCGCGGATCAGGCCGAGCACGCGCGAGACCATGGTCGTGCCGGCCACCAGCCCGATGCGTTCGAGGTTCTTCGACATGTGAGGGGCAACGTTCTCCCCGGCCGCCACCCCGGGGAGCAAGACCATTACCCGCCCCGCGCCGGCCCGTTCGACGCATCCCCGGCCCGCCGGACGCCGCCCACGCCCGCACGGCCAAACAACTTGCTTCTCCCCTCGCCAAACCGTATCCACCCCCTAGCTTTTCGCCCCAACCCGAATTCGACCATGAAACGCCAAACCATCGCCGCTCTCGTCTCCATCGCCGCCTTCGCCGCCCTCGCCCAGGCCGACGTCGGCACTGCGCTCATGAAGCCCAGCACCGCCACCCGTCCAAAGGACGACACCCAAGGCAGCCAGATGGGCTCCTACAGCGGAATCAAGCATCCCATCGGGGTCGTCGACTTCGAGACAGCCGCGGGCTGCGACTTCGACGACGGCGCCAAGGCCAACATGCGCGCCATGCTCGAGTCCGCCCTCTTCTCGACCAACCGCTTCATCATCGTCGAGCGCGGCAACCTCGACGCCGTCATGAACGAGCAGGACCTCCAGTCCAGCAAGCGCGGCTCCAAGGCCACCGGCGTCGCCCAGACCGGCAAGATCCGCGGCGCCCGCTACCTCGCCACCGCGCTCATCACCGAGGTCTCCTCCAACACTTCCGGCGACTCCGGCGGCGTGCGCATCAAGGGTTTCACCATCGGCGGCTCCGCCACCAAATCGAGCATCGTCCTCGTGGTGAAGCTCGTCGACACCACGACCAGCGAGGTGGTCGCCAGCGAGCGCATCCGCGGCATGGCCGGCAAGTCCGGCCTGAACCTCGGCTACAGCGAGTCCAAGTGGGGTGCCGAGCTCGGCACCTTCGCCAAGACGCCGATCGGCGAGGCCGCCCAGGACTGCATCAACCAGGCCGTGAAGTTCATCGCCTCGAAGATGGAATCCTACCCGATCGAGGGGAACGTCGTCCTCGCCTCCGAGCAGGCCATCGTCATCAACCTCGGCGAGAACTACGGCATCCGCTCCGGCCAGACCTTCGCCATCCGCCGCAAGGGCGAGGTCCTCACCGACCCCGAGACCGGCGAGATGCTCGGCTCCAGCGACGGCGAGACCCTCGGCATGATCGAGGTCGTCAGCACCAAGGAGAAGACCTCCTCCTGCAAGCTCGTCTCCGGCGACATGCCCGCCCGCGGCGACACGGTCGTGCTCAAGTAACCGCCTCCCCGTTTCCTCGGCCCGCCTCCGCCCCGCGCGAGGCGGGCTTTTTTTCGTCGGCCCCCGGGCCGCCGCGGAACAAAGCCGCGCACCCCGCGTTCCCATGCGCCGCCGCGGACATTGACCGCCGCCGCATCGCCCTCATTCTCTGCTCCCTCACCCATGCCGCTGATCCCACGGCTCGTCGAAAAACTCCAGCGCCACCCGAAACGCTTCGTGTTTCCCGAAGGCGCCGACCCTCGCGTGATCCAGGCCGCCCGGCAGATCGTCACGCGCCGCATGGGTGCGCCCATCCTCCTCGGCGAACGTTCCGTCATCAAGGACGCCGCCCTGCGCCTCGACATCTCCCTGCAGGGGATGCGCCTGATCGATCCGGCCCGCGCCGCCGATCTCGACGATTTCGCCGGCCGCTATCTCGACCTCCGCAAGGGCCGCGGCCTCCAGCCGGCCGAGGCCCGCGCCACCATGACCGATCCCGGCTACTACGCCACCATGATGCTCGCGACCGCCCAGGCCGACGCGCTCATCGGCGGCGCCACCGTCTCGGCCTCCAGCGCCCTGCGCCCGCTCTTCCAGATCCTGCCGAAACAGGAGGGCGTGAACACCGCCTCCTCGGTCATGGTGCTCGACTTCGACGAGAACAAGGTCGGCCTCGACGGTTCCCTCTTCCTCGGCGACTG
The DNA here is from genome assembly GCA_023447015.1 of Verrucomicrobiota bacterium. Lineage (GTDB taxonomy): Bacteria > Verrucomicrobiota > Verrucomicrobiia > Opitutales > Opitutaceae > CAJCBL01. The sequence continues at coordinate 1,823 of JAEXPG010000064.1, read as the reverse complement.
CGGCGTCATCCCCGAACCCACCGCCGAGCAACTCGCGGACATCGGCATCACCGCCGCCCGCATCGCCCACCACCTCACCAACGACACCCCACGGGTCGCCTTCCTGAGCTACTCCAGCCACGGCAGCTCGGCGAATCCGTCGGTGCTCAAGATGCGGCAGGCCACCGAGCTCGCCCGCGCCAAGGTCCCCGAGCAGAAATTCACCATCGAGATCGACGGCGAGATGCAGGTCGACGCCGCGCTCGATCCCCGCACCGCCGCCGCCAAGGGCGTGGCCGGCGGCGTCGGCGGCCGGGCCAACGTGCTCATCTTCCCCGACCTCAACTCCGGCAACATCGCCTTCAAGCTCGTGCAGGTCCTCGCCGGCGCCAACACCTTCGGCCAGATCATCACCGGCCTGTCCCGCCCCGCCGCCGAGATCAGCCGCGGCTCAAGCGCGCACGATGTCTTCGGCGCCGCCGCCATCGTCGGCGTCCAGGCCATCAGCCACAATCTCCTCTACGGCTCCGACTAGAAGATTGCGGAACGCGGAATGCGGATGCTCCGGAGGCCCCCCGCTCCGCCTCGCCGCACGCCAAGTGGCAATCCCCCATCAATAATCCGCGCATCCCGCTCCCGAGCCGACTCCGCGCCGCCACCCGATCCGCAATCCGCATTCCGCGATCCCCCTTTCGTCCCATGCCCACGACCACCATGCCCGACGGCTTCCAGGAGGCACCCGCCGGTCTCCTCGCCAAGCCGACCAACACGACCACCAAGCGCATCTTCGTTGCCGGCACCCGGATGAACGAGGGCAAGACCACCACCTGCCTCGGCCTCTTCGCCGCCCTGCAGACGCTGTATCCGCGGGTCGGCTTCATCAAGCCGGTCGGCCAGCGCTTCGTCGAGGTCGAGGGCCACCAGATCGACGAGGACTCCGTGCTGCTCGACACCATTTACCACGTCAAGGTCCCCATCGAGAGCATGAGCCCCGTCACCATCGACGGGAAGTTCACCCGCCGCTACCTCACCGATCCCGCCGGCATGCTGCCCGTCCTCGTCGACCGCATCTGCCGCGCCTTCGACCGCGTCTCCTGGGAGAAGGACTTCACCATCATCGAGGGCACGGGCCACGCCGGCGTCGGCTCCGTCTTCGACCTCTCCAACGCCTCCGTCGCCCGACTGCTCGACGCCAAGGTCATCCTCGTCTCCTCCGGCGGCATCGGCCGCCCCGTCGACGAGATCGCCATGAACAAGGCCCTCTTCGACCGCGAGGGCGTGCAGGTCATCGGCGCCATCGTGAACAAGGTCGAGCCCGACAAGCTCGGCTTCATCGCCGACTACGCCGGCCGCGGCCTCGCCCGGCTGGGCGTGCCGCTGCTCGGCGTCCTCCCGATCCAGAAACCCCTCACCTCGCCCAACCTCGCCCAGATCGTCGAGGAGATCGGCGGCCGCTGGCTCAACGGCCGCGCGAGCGGCGCCAACGAGCGCATCGAGGAGGTCGTCATCGGTGCGATGACGGCCAAGGGCGTGGTCGACGTGCTCAAGCCGGGCGTCCTCCTCGTCACCCCGGGCGACCGCGACGACCTGCTCTTCGCGACCATATCCACCGCCGGCCTCTCCGGCGGCAAGGTCGTCTCCGGCATCGTCCTCACCGGCAACACCCTCCCGCACCCGCGCCTGATCGAGCTGCTGTCCAAGACCCCGATCCCCGTCGTCGCCGTGGCCGACGAGGCCTACGCCGTCGCCTCGAAGATCAACAGCATGACGATCAAGACCCAGCCGCAGGACGCCGACAAGATCCCGATCATCAAGCGCATGGTCCTCGACCACGTCGACCTGAT
>JAEXPG010000050.1 GCA_023447015.1 Verrucomicrobiota bacterium | reverse complement strand
TCGCCACCCGCGCCGCCGCCACCGACCTGAGCTACGTCGTCGAAGCCAGCTCCGACCTCGTCGTCTGGTCTCCGCTCGCCACCTACGCGCCGTCCGCCCCGAACCCGGTCGTGGCCGAGGACACCATTCCGCTCTCCGCTCCCGGCACTCCTCGCCGCTTCCTCCGCCTGCGCCTCACCGCACCCTGACGCACCGCCCACCCACCGCCCATTGCGCCCCAGGGCAGTGGGACTCCACCAACCTCCAACCCCCGTTCCCCGTGCGCACACTGCCTCTCTGCCTGCTCGCCCTCTCCGCGGCCGCCACCCTTCACGTTCGCGCCGCCGTCCTCACCGTCGCCCCGGGCCAGTCGATCCAGGCCGCCATCAACCGGGCGGCCGCGGGCGACACGATCCTCGTTTCGGCCGGCACCTACGCGGAGAACCTCGTCATCAACAAGCGCCTCGCCCTCCTCGGCGGGGGCGACGGCTCCGGCGACCCCTCCGCGCGCGATCCCCGCGTCCACGTCACCACGATCCAGGCAACACCGACCGCCCCTTCCGTCGCCTTCAACGGAGCCCCGTCCAGCGACTCCCGGATCGAGGGCTTCACCATCACCGGCGGGACCTCCGGCATCAGTACCGGCTCGTATCCACGCCCCAACCGCCTGACGATCGCGGGCAACATCATCGAGAACAACGGTGTCGTCAGCACGAGCCGCGATGTGAGCGGCGGCGGTATTTCCCTGGGCAAGGACTCCTCCGGCCATCTGGTCCGCGACAACATCATCCGCAACAACTTCGCCGGCATGGGCGGCGGCATCGCCTCGACCGCAAACGACGTGCGGATCAACGGGAACCAGATCTGCGGCAACCTCGCCTACGGCGACCACGGCGGCGCCATGTACCTCGCGGGCAACCCGATCTACTTCGAGGACAATCTCGTCGAGCACAACCGGGTGAGCGCATCGCCCTCCATCAGCTGGGGCAGCGGTGGCGGCATCTTCTGCGACGGCCCCACGACCGTCGCCTACGTGCGCCGCTGCATTTCCCGCTTCAACCACGCCAACGACTACGGCGGCGGCCTCGACTCCGATGGCGGTGCCACGATTCACGCCGACCACCTCCTGATCTACGGCAACACCGCCAAGAATGCCCCCGGCGTCTACATCAGCGCGGGCGATCCGCAGCCGGGCGTCATCAACCTCAGTTTCTGCACCATCGCCGGCAACCGCGGCACCGCCGCGGGAGCCGGCAACGCCATCGACGTTCGCGGCGGTGTTGCCACCGCAGCCAATTGCATCATCGCGGACAGCGCCGGCAGCGCCTTCTGGCTGGTGCCCGATCGTGCCGGATACCCCGGCGGCATCCTCAATCTCAGCTACTCCTGCAGCGACGTCGCCCTGGCCGGCCCGGGCAACTTCGTCGCCGACCCGCTCTTCGCCGACCCCGCCAACGGCGACTTCCACCTCCGTTCCGCCTTCGGCCGCTGGAATCCGGCCACCTTGTCCTGGTGCCTCGACACCGTCACCAGCCCCGCACTCGACACCGCCGATCCCGCGGCCGATTTCACGCTCGAGCCTGCGCCCAACGGCGGCCGCGCCAACCTCGGTTTCCACGGCGCCACCGCCGAGGCCAGCCGCAGCGCCTTGCCCTCGATCACCTCCTACGCGAGTTGGCGCACCGCCAACTTCATCGGTGCCGACCTCACCGAGGACGCCATCTCCGGCCCGCTCGCCGATCCCGACGCCGCCGGCCTCACCAACCTCCAACGCTACGCCCACAACCTCCCCGCCCGCGGCCCGGTCGCGTCGCCCGTCACCCTCGGCACGACCGGCACCGATGCCGCCCGCCATCTGACTCTCACCTTCGCCACCCGCGCCGCCGCCACCGACCTGAGCTACGTCGTCGAAGCCAGCTCCGACCTCGTCGTCTGGTCTCCGCTCGCCACCTACGCGCCGTCCGCCCCGAACCCGGTCGTGGCCGAGGACACCGTTGCACTCTCCAGTCCGGACTCCGCCCGCCGCTTCCTCCGCCTGCGCCTCACCGCTCCCTGAACCGCGGCGTCGCTCGCCTTTCACAGCGCATCCGGCATCCGCGGGGGCGCTGAGCTCTGTCCATCGCCCCTGCCACCAGGCCCAAAACACACTTCACCCCGTGCGCTTCCTTCCCCTCTACGTACTCGCTGTCTCCCTGGCCTCAACTCTCGACCTCCGTGCCGCGGTCCGGCTCGTCGGGCCCGGCCAGTCGATCCAAACCGCCATCAACCAGGCGACCGCCGGCGACACCATACTCGTCGCCGCCGGCACCTACACCGAGAACCTCGTCATCAACAAACGCCTTGCCCTCCTTGGCGGCGGCGACGGCTCCGGGGATCCCGCCGCGCGCGCTCCCCGCACCCATGTCGCCACGCTCCAAGGATCCCCATCCACCCCCACGATCAACTTCAACGGCGTAGCCGCGAGCGACTCCGTGATCGACGGCTTCACCATCACCGGCGGAATGTCCGGCATTGATTCCGGCACGTATCCGCGCCCCAACCGCCTGACCATCGCCAACAACATCATCGAGAACAACGGCATCATCACCACGAGCCGCAACTCCTGCGGAGGAGGCATCCGGATCAGGGAGGGCAGTTCCGGCCATGTGATCCGAGACAACCTCATCCGGAACAACTTCAGCGGCATGGGCGGAGGCATCCACTCCAATGCGAACGACACCCGGATCACCGGAAACCAGATCTCCGGCAACCTTGCCTACTCCGACCACGGCGGCGGCGTCTACCTCCTTGGCCAGCCGATCTATTTCGAGGACAACATCGTCGAGTACAACCGGGTGAGCGCGACCCCAACCGAAAAGGGAGGCAGCGGCGGCGGCATCTTCTTCGACGGCGCCGCGACCGTCGCCTACGTGCGCCGCTGCATCTCCCGCTTCAACCACGCCAACGTCTACGGCGGGGGTCTCGACTCCGACGGCGGTGCCACCATCCATGCCGAGCATGTCCTGATCTACGGCAACACCGCCGAGAATGCGCCCGGTGTCTACCTTAGCTCCGGCAACCCGGGCCCGGGCGTGATCACCCTCAGTTTCTGCACCATCGCCGGCAACCGCAGCACCTTCAATAAGGCCGGCAACGCCATCGATGCCCGCGGCGGCGTCGTCACCGCCACCAACTGCATCATCGCGGACAGCGCGGAAAGCGCCTTCTGGCTGTTGCCACACGAGCCTGGATACCCCGGCGGGGTTCTCAATCTCAGCTACTCCTGCACCGACGTCGCTCTGGCCGGCCCGGGCAACTTCGTCGCCGACCCGCTCTTCGCCGATCCCGCCAACGGCGACTTCCATCTGCGCTCCGCCTTCGGCCGCTGGCATCCGGCCAGCTCGTCCTGGGTATTTGACGCCGTCACCAGCCCTGCGCTCGACGCCGCCGATCCCGCGGCCGATCACACCCTCGAGCCCGCCCCCAACGGCGGCCGCGCCAACCTCGGCTTCTACGGCGCCACCCCCGAGGCCAGCCGCAGCGCGCTGCCCGCGATCACCACCTATGCAGATTGGCGCACGGCGAACTTCACCGGGCCCGACCTCGCCGCCGACGCCATCTCCGGCCCGCTTGCCGATCCCGGCGCCACCGGAGTATCTAATATTCAACGCTACGCTCACCTGCTCCCAGCCCGCGCCCGGGTCTCTCCGCCAACGAGTCTCCGCACGACCTCCGCCGCAGGCAACGAGTACCTCACGGTCTTCTTCGCGCGCCGCACCGCAGCCACCGATCTGACCTATGTCGTCGAGGGGAGCGGCAACCTCGTCTCCTGGGCACCCCTCGCGACGTACGCCCCTGGCGTCGCTTCCGACCACACCATTGCCGTGCAGGACAACGTTCCCATGCAAAGCTCCGCCCGCCGCTTCCTCCGGCTGCGCCTCGCCTTGGCCCCTTAGCAGCGCCGCTCGTCCGCCTCGGCCCGCCGCTCCGCCGGAAACGCGTTCGGGCATGTCTTCAAGTTCCCGCGTGGCGCTGTCCGCACCGAAAACGAAACACCGCAAGGCGCCCCGACCGAAGGCGGGCCAAGGCCCGTGCCGGTCGGGACAACGCCGCGGTCGCATGAGCGGCGACCACCGAAGGTCCCGCGTTGAGCCGGCCTGCCCCCGGCCGGATCCATGCCTGCGCCTGGTGCGAACCGGCGCGGGTTGAATCCTGCGCGCACCGCTCCCAAAGGGTCGATGGATGATCCTTCGCCTTTGACCCGCCGCCGTTCTTCGGCATCCCTATCCCCGCCTATCGGCGCCCGAGCCAATGCCCTCGACCTCGAAGACCAGCACGCCCAACAACGGCGACCCCGTCCGCCAGTTTTCACTCTACGTCGAGAACAAGTGCGGCGCCCTCCACGACCTCGTCGCGCTGCTCGCCGGGCAGAACGTCCACGTCCTCGCCCTGTGCGTGATCGACATCACCGAGTCGTCGATCGTGCGCTTCGTGGTCGACGACCCCGACAAGGCCTACGACCACCTCCGCCGCCTCGGCTACTACGTGAACGAGAGCGAGGTGCTCGGCGTGGAGCTCAACAGCGAGGCCGACCTCGGCGCCGTGCTCGCCGCGATCCTCGAGGCCGAGGTGAACATCCACTACCTGTTCCCCTTTCTCGTGCGCCCAAACGGCAAATACGGCCTGGTGATCCACGTCGAGGAGCGCGAACTCGCCGCCCAGTCCCTCTCGATCCGCGGCCACCGCGTCCTCAGCCAGCGCGATCTCTCGCGGTGAGTCGGCGGCGGTCTCTTCCACAAAAGTGATGCCCGCGCAGAAACACCGAAGGCTCCGCTGCCTTCTCGTCGTCTGCCTGTTTGCACTCTACGCCGCCGGGTATTTCTGGGCTCGGGCTCACCACGCGCTGATTCACCGCAGGTCTTTCGCGACCACGAGTAGCGGCATCAGCTACACTCACCAGATCGCCGCTGGGGACTTCGGTCCAGGCTCGCTTCAGGCTGAAGGCACCACGCGGATCGTTTCAGCGTCCTACCTCGTCTTCACTCCGTTGCGCTGGATCGAGTCTTTCGTCTGGCGGGTGCTTCCGGTCGGAGAAAGCACGGAGAAGCATTCACAGGCCGAGTCGAGCCACCCGGCACCGTCAGCGACAATCCCTGTCCGATGAGCCGCCACCACCTGATCTCCGCGCTCCTGTTCCTACCGACGATCGCGGGGATCGGATTGCTCCACCGATCGGGACACAACTTGGCGGAGTGTGCCTTCCTCCTCTTTTTCGCAGCAGTCTGGCACTACTTGGAGACGGTTATCTTGATCAAAGGCGAGCTGGTCATTCGGACTTCCGGGATCGGCCTGATCACACGGAAACGAGAACCCGCACGCTTCTGGTTCAGCCTGCTTCCCTTCGCGGCTCTCTACGTCTTCGCCTTCTGGTGCTACCCGCTGCTCGAGACCTTCGGGAGACTGTGAGTCCCCGATTACCCGGCACCTAGGCTGCAGCGAGCCGCTCGACTCGAACCTGGGCAGGGCCCCCGGCTGCCCAGCGGACACTGTTCGTCACCGCACTTGCCCGCGGCGGCGTTGAGGGCCACGCCGCCCGCCTCGATCCACCACGCACAGCGAGCGGCGGACCCGTCGGCATCCCGGCGGCCAGCCGACCGCCCGGCCCGGCTCGCCGCCGGCCCTTCGCTCCTCGCTTCAACGCCGCCACGGAACTTCCGCGACGGCGGCGGCTCACTCCAGCTTGCAGTCCTTCGCGTCGATCGCCGGGGCGCCGTTGAAGCCCTGCGCCTTCACCCCGATCTCGCCGGCGACACCGCGCAGCCAGAGCGCGGGCACCGCGGGCTTCTGGTCCGAGAGCCAGGCATCGCGCTGCAGGATCTCGGCTGTGTTGCGCAGGCGCTTCCACTCGGGCAGCCACTCGGCCGCGGCCGCGCCGGCCGGCCAGCGGACATCGAAGTTCGTCACACGCAGCTGCTGCACATTCTCGGCGACCAGCGCGGCGTTGGCGCGGCGGGCCTCGGGGCTGCCGATGCGTTCCTGCGTCATCGCGGGCTCGAGGTAGCGCGCGGTCTTCTCGACCACCGGGTAGCGCAGCGTGACATCGTCGAGGCGCACATCCTCGATCGTGCCGCCGTTGGCCGCGGCGATGAGCATGCGGCCGTCGGTGAGCGCGCGCAGGTTGCGCACCGTCACGCCGCGCACCGCGGGCGTCACCCCCACGGCGGTGTCGAGCGGGCGGGCGTTGATCACCAGCGGGCGCGAGTCGAGCAGCTCGCAGCAGGTGTTCACGGCGATGTCGTGCACCAGCACCTCCTCGATCGCGCCACCCTCGACGGAGTGCAGCGCCACCGCGGTGTGGCTGTTGTGGACGACGCAGTCGCTGAAGATGATGTCGCGGATCGGGAAGGAGCTCTCGGGGCCGCAGACCAGCGCCGAGCCGTTGGCGCGGATGTAGCACCGGCTCACCGTCACGCGTTCGCACGGGGCGGCGTCGCGCCAGGCCTTGAGGGCGATGCCGTCGGTGCCGGTCACGATCGAGCTGTCGCGCACCCACACCTCCCGGCAGCCGTTGATCACGATGCCGTCGCAGTCGGGGGCGCGCAGGTCGTTCTCGATGCGCACGCAATGGATCCAGGCGCGCTCGCAGCGCTGCAGGTGGAGCGTCCAGCCCGGCGAGTTGCGCAGGAAGATGTCGGACACCCGCACATCCTTGCAGTCGACGAACTCGATGAGCGGGGTGACGAGGCGGCGCTTGACCTTGATGGGGGCGCGGGGGTTGGAGGCGTCCTCCCAGAACTCCGTCGCGCTGCCATCGATCACGCCGGGGCCGCAGATGCCGATGTTCTCGCAACCGCGGGCGACGATGAGGTGGTAGGGGTGGCGGTCGCCGTGCGACTCCGCGATGGGCCGGTACTCCTCAAGGTCGGGCGAGGCAAGGAGCACGGCGCCGTTGGTCAGCTCGAGGGTGACGTTGG
>JAEXPG010000036.1 GCA_023447015.1 Verrucomicrobiota bacterium | reverse complement strand
CCGCGAATGTAATCTATTGTGTTACATTCGCGGAACGCGCCGCAGCCGTCGCGCACCGCGGGACCCGCCCACGCTGAATCCCGGAGCGGTCGTTATCTCCCCGAGAAACTCGATTCGCAAAACTGGCCACGGAGGACGAGGACGGCCGGACCTTCATCCGTGGCGATCCGTGCAATCCGTGGTCAGTTCCCGCGCGGAGTCCGAAAGGGGGCCGAAGATTCCCGCCCGACATCGCCCGGCCCGGCAGGGTTCGCTGGCTCCTGTCGTCTGCCCCAAAGGGGGATGAGGCACGGCGCCGCTGGAGCTTGTCGCACCCGGTCGCGCCCTACTTCGCCAGACGCCAGTCGAGCAGCTCGAGCTGCAGCAGCTTGCGCCCGTTGAAATGGTTCCAGACCAGCTCGAAGGCGAGGTCCACCCGGCGGCCCGCGGGCGGCAGGCGGTCGGCCATCTTCCAGGCAACACCGAAGAGCCGGCGGCCGGTGGCGTCGTCGAGCTGGAAGCGGAAATGCTGGTCCTTGAACACCTCGGGGCGCTTCGCGAAGACCGCACCGGAGACGGCGAACACCGGCTTCGGGTTGCCCTGTCCGAATGGATGCAGCAGCGCCAGTTCGCCCATCAGGTGCTCGTCGATCGACTCGAGGTCGACCCAGGCGGAGATGTCGAACGACCGATCGAGGTCGCGCCCCTCGAGCCGCTGCGCCACCGCGGCGTTGAACCGCCCGCGGAATTCCTCCACCCGAGCGCGGTCGAGCGACACGCCGACCGCCATCGGATGCCCGCCCCAGTTGCTGAGCAGTTCGTTGCTGTCGCTGAGCGCCTCGACGAGGTTGATCCCGAAAACGCTGCGGCCGGATCCCTTCGCCATCTCGCCCTCGCGACCGAGGACGATGCACGGGCGGTTGAACTTCCGCGACACGCGACTGGCGACGATGCCGACCACGCCGGGATGCCAGCTGTCGTCGTAGAGCACGATGCCGTGGTCGCCGGCATACCGCTCCTCGACCTGACGCTCGGCATCCTCGGTGATGCGCCGTTCGATGTCCTGCCGCTCGCGGTTGAAACCGTCGAGCTGGCGGGCGGCGTCCTGACAGAACGCACGATCCTCGCTGAGGATGAGCTCCACCGATAGCGCAGCGTCGGCCAGGCGGCCGCTGGCATTGATGCGCGGGCCGAGGCGGAAAGAGATGTCGACGGGTTGCAGGCCGTTGGCGCGGTCGATCCCGCTCACTTCCATCAGGGCGAGCAGGCCGGGGCGGGTCGTCTGCTCGAGGATCGAGAGACCGTGCTTCGCGAGGATGCGGTTCTCGCCCAGCAGCGGCACGAGGTCGGCCACCGTGCCCATCGCCACGAGGTCGAGGTAGTCGCGGAGCTTGATCGCCTGCGCCACCGGGTGGCCGGCGTCGCGCTGCGCCTTGAGCAGGGCGTGCACGAGCTTGAAGACGAGGCCGACGGTGCAGAGGTTCTGCCAGGCCGGCGCGGCCGTCTCGGCATGCACGTGCGGGTTGATGAGGATCGCCTCCTCCGGCACGGCCTCCTTCGAGCGGTGGTGGTCGACGATGATGACGTCGGCGCCCCGGGAGCGCAGATACGCGACCTCGGCGCAGGAATTGGTGCCGCAGTCGAGGGCGATGAAGAGCTTCGGCACGCCGGTCTCCAGCGCCCGATCGATGGCGTTGCGGCTCAGGCCGTAGCCCTCCTCCAGGCGCAGCGGCACGATGAAGCGCGGCTCCAGGCCGAACTGCCGCAGGATGCTCACGAGGAACGCCGTGCTGCTCACCCCGTCGACATCGTAGTCGCCGAGGATCACAAGCGAGTCGCGCGCGGCGATGGCGGTCTGGAGACGCACGACGGCGCGGTCGATCCCGGCGATCCGGAAAGGATCGTCGAGCTCGGCCAGACGCGGCTGCAGGAAACGTCGGGCATCGTCGGGGTCGGACCATCCCGCCCGCACGAGCAGCTCGGCCAGCACGGGGCTGGTCTGCAACGCGGTGGCGAGGCCCGCGACCGCCTCGGCGGCCACGGGCTGATGGTTCCAACGGTGTTTCACCGTGGGGGACATGGCTGGCGCAGGCGCGCGATCCCCGGCGGGGACCTCGCGTCGGCTTATTCGGAGGCCTTGCTCGCGCCTTCCCACTCGTACTTCGGGGCGATGTCGCGGTGCGCCTCGACATGCCGGCGCTCGCCCTTGTGCCACCAGTAGAAGACGGGGCAGGCGATGAACAGCGAGGAGAACGTACCGGTGAGCACACCGATGAGCAGGGTGAAGGCGATGTCGTTCACGTCACCGGTCGTCACCACGATCAGCGTGATGGAGGTCAGCAGCGTGGTGCCGCCGGTGATGATCGTGCGGGAGAGCGTGAGGTTGAGCGCGCGGTTGAGCACCTCGCGCAGCGAGCCCTCGGGATTCTTGGCCAGCTCCTCACGGATGCGGTCGAACACGACGATGGTGTCGTTGATCGAGTAGCCGATGATGAGCAGGATGGCCGCGACCATGGAGGCGTTGAACTGGCGGTCGAACATCACGAACACGCCGATGACCATGAACAGGTCGTGGATGGTGGAGACCACCGCGCCCATGCCGTAGCCGAACTCGAAACGGAAGGCCACGTAGAGCATGATGCCGACCAGGGCCAGCGCCACGGAGATGACGGCGCTGCGCAGGATCTCGGAGCCGATCGTCGGCCCGATGCTGGTCACGCCGGCGTTGACGAAGCCCGCGTCGGGGAACGCCTTCTGCAGGGCCTCCACCACCACCGCGCCCTTCTCGAACTCGGTGGTGCATTTGAGCGCCTTGGTGCCGGTGCCGCCGAGCTGGGTCTGGTAGGCGAAGGTCGCCTCGCGCACGCCGGTGCCCTTCAGCGCCGCGTCGCGCAGCTGCCCGACGTCCTTCTCCTGCGTGTAGGTGATGGTGATCTGGTCGCCGCCGACGAAGGCGACGCCGAAGATGTCCTTGCCCTTGACGGCGACGACGGCGATGCCGGCGAAGACGATGAGCCAGGAACCGATGAAGGCCGACCGACCGTACTTCAGGAAGTCGAACTTGGTGTTCTGGATGATCGGCAGCATCCGCATGCGCTTCATGTAGCCGGGAAGGATCAGCACCTGGAGGAGCAGCTTGCTGACGATCATCGCCGCAAACATCGTGGTGAAGATACCGATGGTCAGCGTGACGCCGAAGCCCTTCACCGGGCCGGAGCCCAGCGCCCACATGATGATGGCCACGAGGAGCGTGGTGACGTTGGAGTCGAGAATCGCGGACCAGGCCTTTTCGAAGCCCGCCTCGAGCGCGGCGGGGAGCGATTTGCCCACGGCCAGCTCTTCGCGCATGCGCTCGAAGATGAGGATGTTGGCGTCGACCGACATCGCCAGGGTCAGGACGATGCCCGCGATGCCGGGCATGGTGAGCGTCGCCTCGAGGCCGGGCATCGCCATCACCCCGAGGATCACGAACACGTTCGCGGCCATACCGATCGCGGCGATCACGCCGCCGGCGAAATAGAAGAGGATGATGAAGCCGATCGTAAGCGCCGTGCTGATGAGGAACGCATTCTGGGCGCTCAGGATCGCGTCTTTGCCGAGCGACTGGCCGACCTCGTACTGCTCGACGACCTTCAGGTCGACGTCGAGCGGGTTGTTGAGGACGTTGGAGAGCTCGATGGCCTCACGCTGGGTGAACTTGCCCGTGATCTGGGCGTTGCCGCCGCCGATGCGGTCGTTGATGCGCGGGGCGGAGTAGAGCTTGCCGTCGAGCACGATGCCCAAGAGACGGCCGACATTGGCGCCCGTGACATCGGCGAACTTCTTCGCGCCGGCGTCGTTGAAGCGCAGGAGGATCTCGTAGCCGCCGTACATGTCCATCGTCGGGCGGGAGTCGGTGACGGTCTCGCCCGTCATCTCGGGGATGCGCTTCACGGCGCAATAGACGGTGACCGGACGACCGTTGGCGTCGTCGGAGTCCATGCTCATGTTCACGTAGCCCGGGGGCAGCTGGGAGGCCGGCAGCGGCTCGGGCATGTGCGAGTACTGCGGATGCACGAGGCGGAAATCAAGGCGGGCGGGCTTCTTGAGGATGTTGACGACCTCGGGGTTGTCCTTGGTGGACACACCGGGCAGCTGGACCTCGATGCGATTGGTGCCGACCGGGCGGATGATCGGCTCGGCCACGCCGAGGCCGTTCACGCGGGTGCCGATGATCTCCACGGCCTTGTCGAGCTGGAGCGAGCGGACGCTCTCATGGGTGTCGGACGCCCCCAGCGAGGAGGCTTCGAGCGTGAAGGCCACGCCGCCCTTGAGGTCGAGACCGAGCTGGAGGCGGGGCTTGGACTGCTTCAGGAGGTAGTCGAAGAGGATGTCGTTGCGCTTCTCGATGTTCTTCAGCGAGGACTCCAGCCGGACCTCCGGGAAGAACTTCGTCATGTCGATGCGTTCCTCGCGGCCGATCTGCTTGAGCGCGACAAAGACGCTGGGGTACTTGCTCTTGTCCGCCGCTACCCGCTCGCTCGCGCGATCGAGGAGCTTGAGCAGCTCGTCGCGCTGGGCGGTGGATTCCTGTTTGAGGTAGTCCTCGAACTTGGTCTCGGTGAAGGGGACCAGATTAAAGGTCGCCCAGAGGAGGACGATCGCCGTCAGGGCGAACTTCCAGAGGATACGTTGGTACATGGTCTGTCTGTGTTAAAAGGGGTGTGCCGCGCCGGGGAGGCGCGTGGGGTGTGCAGCGGCTGCCGACTGAGCTCAGTCCGACTTCTTGTCGGTGTCGCTCTTTTTCTCGACAGCCTGCACGAAGCCTTTGGCCAGCTCAACCTTCGTGCCGTCGGCGATGCGGAGCACGAAGCGATCCTCCTTCACCGTGACCACGACGCCGTAGATGCCGCCGGAGGTGAGGACCTCGTCGCCGCTCTTGATCGAGGCCAGCATCTTCGCGTGCTCCTTCTGCTTCTTGCGCTGCGGGGCGATCATCAGGAAATACATCGCCGCGATCAGCAGCACCGGGAACATCAACTGCTGCCAGGCAAACCCCTGCTGAGCCGGGGCCTGGGCTTGGGCGAGAAACGAGGGCAAGTCTTGGGAAAGGAGCGTTTTGTGCATTGCGAAGGTGTTGAGTTCTCTGGAAATGAAGGGGCGATTCATCCCGGCGCCCTCGTGAAACGCAAGCCCAGAGCTTGCCGCCACGCCCGCTCCGGCCTCATTCGCACAACCGCCTCCGCTTCCGCAGCATTCGTCGCCCGCTTCTCCCGTTGAAAACCAAGTCCGCTTCCGCCTGGTCGGTCGAAAAATCCGAGGATCTCTACGGCTTCAAACGCTGGGGTGCCGGCCATTACCAGGTCGACGCCGACGGTCAGGTCGCCGTCCAGCCGCTCAGGGACGGCCGCGCCGTGCGCGTGATGGACGTCGTGAAGGAGGCCCTCGACATGGGCCTGAAGGCCCCGATGGTCGTGCGCTTCCAGGATCTGCTCCGGCACCGCGTGGTCGCGCTCAACGAGGCGTTCCAGAAAGCCATCGCCGAGGAAGGCTACAAGGGCGAGTACCGCGGCGTCTTCCCCATCAAGGTCAACCAATTGCGCGAGGTCGTCGAAGAGATCCTCGATGCCGGCAAGGACTACCACTTCGGCATCGAGGCCGGTTCCAAGCCCGAGCTCATGATTGCCCTCGCGATGCACGAGGACACCAAATCCCTCATCGTCTGCAACGGCTACAAGGACCACGACTACATCCGCCTCGCCCTGCTCGGCCGCAAGCTCGGCAAAAAAATCATCCTCGTTGTCGAACAGCTCGCCGAGCTCGACGACATCATCCGCCTCTCCGCCGAAACCGGCGTCAAACCGCTCATCGGTTTCCGCGCCAAGCTGCAAACCCGCGGCGAGGGCAAGTGGGCGATGTCCACCGGCGACAACGCCAAGTTCGGCCTCAACACCGCCGAGATTCTTTTCGCCTGCGAGAAGCTCCGCCAGGC
>JAEXPG010000019.1 GCA_023447015.1 Verrucomicrobiota bacterium | reverse complement strand
CATTCATGCCCTATTGGAATGGGTACCCCCACACCCGCTATTGCAGCCCCCGCTACCTCCCGCTCGGGAAGACAGGGGTGATCGGCCAGACCGAATTCGGGGACGAGGTGTTTCGCAGCAGCGCGGCGCGACTCCAGCTGGGCACAGGACCGGTCTACTGGTCAGGCTCAATGCAGAACCAGCCCGGGAACATCCGCATCCAGACCTCGCAGGACTGCATCGAACCCCAGAAGCTGATCCACGGCCAATGCCAGGAGGCGCTCATCCACGGATTGCTTCCCTACACGCTGTCGCAATCCGGAAGAGTGGTCGCCTCCGGCAATCTGGACCAGGCGATGGAATACAAGCTCAGAGTCATCAAGCCCTACGTGGTCGAGATGCCCGTTGCCCCCGGCGCCTACGAGATGACGGTCCCGTTCACGGACTATTCGCTCAACGGCCGGGCGGGACAGATGGAAGTGCGGCTGCAGTTCGACACCACAAAGGCCGATCCCAATCCGCCCTCTCTGACCGGGTTTCAGCTCACGACGACCGCGAATCAGAGCGATCCCTTCATCGATCTCATCCCCTTCAGCGGGACGATGCTCAACGTCGGGATCGTCGATGATGTAGCGCTGCAGAGCACCACCCTCTCCTACAATTCCGGCACCGGGTGGATTTCGTCGCAGCTGTGGAAGAGCGGCACCAACCAATACTCCGCCTACATCCCCTGGACCGGCTACAACCGGAACGATGTCCAGCTTCGACTCGAGGCCCGGGACCGTTCCGGCAACTCCATCCGCCTCACGCAGAATGTCCCCTGCGTAACCCAGTAGCAGCACCAACTGCCCATCCCCACTGGTTCCTCCTGCCCGGCTGCCGCACGACGGCGCCGGGCAGTTGCGTTCCGAAATCCTCCGGCCAGTGCCCCACCCACTGCGCTTTCCAAGTTGAGCGACTCGTCTCACCGCGATTCAGGGCAACATCCCGATGTCGCGCAGCCACAGGCGCAGCAGTTCGCTCCACTGCGCCGACGGCAGCGCGCTGAACTCCGCGGTGCGGCCCGTGAAGCCGACGCCGTGGCCGCCCCGCCGGAACACATGAAGCTCGGCCGAAACTCCGGCGTTGTGCAGCGCCCTGTAGAAGTCGCCCACCGCTCCGGCCACGAGCGAATCGTCGTCGTTGAGATAGAGGAACGTCGGCGGCGCGTCCTTCGACACCAGGCTTTGTCCATCGAGGTAGGCCGGGTACCCGAGCACGGCAAAATCGGGACGAGTGGCCGCGTCGAACCGGTTGGCGGCGAGCGCGGCCAGCTGGCCGCCGGCGGAGAACCCCATCACGCCGACCCGTTCGGGTTTGATGCCCCACTCCGTCGCCCGGGAGCGCACGACCCGGATCGCCTGCTGGAGGTCGGCCAGCGCCTCCCGCTCCACCTGGTAGGTCGAACCCTCCGCGCGGGCGAGCCGGTAGCGGAGGATAAAGGCAGCGACGCCAAGGTCGTTCAACTTCTTCGCCACCAACTCGCCCTCGAGGTCGACCACGAGATACCTGTGGCCACCACCCGGCGCGATGATGACCGCCGTCCCGACCGACCGCGCCGCGGGCGGCAGATAGACGGTGAGCGACGGATTGTGGATGTCCGTCACGCGATGAAACTGGTCCGGCACCTTTCCCTCGATCCAACGCTCGGGAGCGGTCTGCCCTTCCGAGCCCGGCGCAGTCCCCGACCAAAGCCGGATCATCGGCGCGTCGGGAACGAACGGTTCGGGCGAGGCGGAAAGCGCCGCCGTCGCCACGAACGCCAACGAGACGAAGACCAGCGGAACCAGCCGAAAAACTGCCGCCGACCGCCGGCGAGGTAGGGACCAACCACACAACGGACCGAGTCGGCCCAGTGCCCGCGCGCTCGGGAACGTGACTTCACCCGCCGAACGGAGACCGCGCCCCGGGGTTCTGCCACGCGAGTCGTCCGGGCTTCGTTCCGATCGTTGTCTTCTGGCGGTCCCGTCTGCGCTCTTCAGGTTCATGGAAGCTCATCGACGCCGTTTCGCACGCGCGTCAGTTGCCCAGCAGGCCCTTGTCCGAGCCGTCGTCCCGCGCCACCGCGCGGACAAGCTCGGGGTAGAAACGGGCGAAGTCGGCGGCGAACGCGGCGCTCTCGGCCCGCAGAAGTTCGACACCCGCCTCGAGGTTCACCGGCCGGCGGAGCCGCCGCCCCACCCGCTCCAGCGCCGCATGCACGCCCCCGATGCTGCCGTAGGAAAGCAGCAGCCCGGCATCCCGGATCCGGCACAGGCGCTCGTATGCCGGCGGCGGGAGCGAGTCCCGGAACTCGTCAATGCTCGCATGGAACTCCGCGACCTGCACCTCGAGCGGAATCCCGGCGTAGACCGTCCACTCGAGGCTGAGAAAGTGGTCGTAGAAGATGTCGACGAGGATCGGCCCGTAGCGGCGCAGCGGGCCGCCGATGCGGCTGCAACTCTGCCGGAAGACGGGATGCGCGTCGGTGAACCGGTCGATGGCGCGATGTTGCGCGATGCCGGCGGCGAACAGCGCGGGCATCGCGCGCAGCTCGGGCGCGCTCAGCAGATCCGGCAACAGGTTGCCGATCCGCCAGGCCGGCTCCGGCGGCGACAACTGGAGATGCGCCAGCCAGTTCATCGTGCGCCGGCCCCGGCGCCGCGGCGGTGGTGGCGCGGGGTCACGCCTTCAGTTCGACCACGACCTGGATCTCGACCGTGCAGTTGCGCGGCAGCCCGGCCACGGCCACGGCGGCACGGGCGTGTTTGCCGGCGTCGCCGGAGAGCTTCACGAAGAGGTCCGAGGCGCCGTTGACGACGGCCGGGCTGTCGGCGAAGCCCGACACGGCGTTCACGAAGCCGCTCACGCTCACGAAGCGCGAGACCGCCTCGAGGCTGCCGGCGGCGGCCTTGATGTTGGCGAGGGTGTTGAGCGCACAGATCTTCGCGGCCTCGTACGCGCTGTCGACCGTCTGCTCGCCGCCGACCTGGCCGACATGCGTCACCTGGCCGTCGCGCACGCAGATGGTGCCGGCCAGGAAGAGCAGGTTCCCCGTGCGCACGGAGGGAAGATAGTTGCCGGCGGCGGCGGGCGCGGCGGGCAGATGGAGACCAAGGGCGGTGAGTTTGGCTTCGATGCTCATCGGGTGCGGTGGGTGACGGGTGGTGAAATTCCGGCGACAGGGAGCAGATCAAACCGCGCCACGGCGCCGACCGTGAGCGGACGGGCGAGCTGCCCGACCTCCTGCAGCTGGTCGAGCTGGCGTGCGATGCGCTCGTGGATGAGGCGCCCGGTGCGCTCGCCCTCGTCGGTGCGGCCCTGCACCAGCTTCAGCTCCCGCAACCGCCCGAGGCTGTGCTGCATCAGCCCGGTCGTCATCGCGGGGTTGGCCGCCTGGATCGCGGCAAAGGCGGGCGCGGGGTCGCCCTCGAGCAGTTCGTTGTAGCCGGCAATCGTGGCGGCGAGAAAACGGCGGACGACATCGGGATGCTGCCGCGCGAACTCCTGCGTGGTGTAGATCACGCGGTAAGGGTCGTAGTCGGCTTCGGCGATCATCAGCGTGCCGACCTTCGCGCCCAGCTGTTCGGCCACGTAGGGTTCCTGGGTCACGAAGCACTGCCGCACGAGCGTCTCGTCGGCGACGAAGCAGGCGAGATTCCCGGTGCTCGGAGTCAGGGCGAACGACACCCGCTGGCTGCGCTGCACATAATCCACCCACGCCATGCCGGCGTTGGCGATCAACGTGCGGCCATCGAGATCGCGAAAACTGCGCAGCGGATGCGTGCGGTGGTACATCAGCGCAAGCGGGTTGCGCTGCATGTCGGCCCCCACGATCACCAACGGCAGTCCGCGGGCGGCGGCGATGAGCAGGCAGCTACCGTCGCTGACGCCCAGTTCCGCGCGGCCCTCGGCCACATTCTCCCGTGAAGGCACGTCCGGACCTCCGGCGATGATCTCAACCTCGAGTCCCTGCGCCCGGTAGAGACCGCGCTCCTTGGCCTGGTAGTAGCCGCCGGCTTCGATCTGCGGCTGCGTGTCCAGCTGCACTCGCAATCGGATCGGTTCGCTGGGTGCGCTCGGCTCCGTGCGATCGGATTGGGCAGGCC
>JAEXPG010000611.1 GCA_023447015.1 Verrucomicrobiota bacterium | reverse complement strand
GTCTGGATGAACTACATCTGGGGCCAGGGGCAGCCGCGCTGGCAGTCGCAGCAGCAGGCCGAGCGCGTCGCCTCCCTTCTCGTCCGCCATCTCAACACCATCGCGCTGCTGCTCGCCTCCGACCCGCCGCAGTTAGCGCCCCTCACCAACACCCGCCACGAGGGCGACAAGGCCACCGAGGTGGTGAGCGACTGGTGTTTCGGCTTCTGCTGCGGCGTGAAGCTCGACAACGAGGCGTGGAAGCCGGTGTCCGGCACGCCCGCCGAGCCCTTCATCGCGTTGATCCGCGCCTATCTCGAGCCCGAGAAGGAGATCCACCAGCAGATCCTCGCCAAGCTCACCCCGGAAAACGGCCCGCCCTCGAAGGTCATCGCCACGTGCGTGATCGAGCTGAACCGGTTCTGGCTCTCGCGCCAGCCGAAGAAGCCCGCCGCGCCCGCCGGCAGCGCCATGCCGCTCCCGCTCAAGATCGGCCGCAACGATCCCTGCCCCTGCGGCAGCGGTCGCAAGTACAAGCAGTGCTGCGGCAGCGGCCTGCCCCACGCGCCCGAGCCGGCTCCGGCACCCGAGGCGCCCAAGGCCTGAGCCTCCTGCCAATTCTCTCCAGCCCCGGTGCCATCGCCGGGGCTTTTTCGTGCCGCCGCACGGCAGCCGAGCCTCCGCTCCGGGGCGCAGGAGGAGAAGAGAGCCCAGAACACCCGGACGACAGAAGGTAACGAAGGAGGACGTGCGGGGGCGCTACGGAGGAACCGAGCCAGGGTCGTAGCGTGGGACCACCGGCGACGCGAATTCCCCCGAGAGACTCGCCTTGCGCCGGTTCCTGTAGGCCGGGGCGGCGACCCGGCCCCTCAGAGGTGATCACTCAGTCGACGCTCGTCTCTCCTCTGCCTCCACACGGCTCAGGCGGGCCACCTCGGCGCGGTGGCCGACAGCAAGGCACCTTCGTGCGCCGGCGCCAGCGCACCGTGATGATCAGGACCGCCACCGTGAGCGCACCGCGATGCGACGCCTCACTCCGCGCGATGGCGCTCCTGGCGCTTGGTGTTCTGCGCGTTCGCCCCGCGGCGCGACGCCAGCTCCGCCAGCGCCTCCTTCGCCACAAAGGGCCGCACCATCGCCGGCAGCTCGAGGTAGCCGATCCGCCGACAATCGCGTAGCAGTGCAGCGGCGACAGACGCCGGAGACAGACCGCGCTCGGCGACGAGATACTCGAACACGCGCTCCATCGTCCGGCTCAAGGCCAACGCGTGGTGCCGACCCTCCCGCGCGAAGAACCAGTCGCTGAAGGCCAGAAACTCCGCGAAGGGCGAGGCGATCCGTTCCCCGGCAGGGCCGGACCCTGTGCCCACGTCTCCACCACGTACGGGCGCGTCCTCTAGCGGCGAAAGCGCCTCGCTTCCAGGCGGAACGGAAGCCGTTCCGCACCGGCAACGCAACGGGGTCTCGCTCGGCGCCCGGAGGCCCTCCGCCACCCGCACCGCCCCCGGGGAAGCTGCGCCGCGCCAGAACAGCGGCAGGGTCTCGACGAAGTTGCCGCTGTTGCCAACCAGATCCCAATAGCGCGCAAACCGGCGCAGCCGTTGCATCGTGGGGAAGTCGATCACGCGGTTGCGCAGGATCTCGTAGGGCGGCGCCGGCGAGTAGACCATCGCCTCCAGCCCGTCGTGCCGCGCGATCGGCGCGCCGCGCAGGCGCTTGAGCATCCCGACCTGGATCTCCTGCGGACCAAGCGCCACGAGCCGGTCGAAGCCGGCGCCGAAACCCGGCGCGGTCTCGCCGGGCAGACCGACAATCAGGTCGGCATGCACATGCGCCTTCGTGTGCTCGCGCAGGAAGCGGAAGTTCTCCTCAAGCTTCGCGGCATCCTGCTTGCGACTGATCGCCGCCGTCACCACCGGATCGAAACTCTGGATGCCGACTTCGAGCTGGAGCGAACCCGCCGGGAAGCACGCCAGCAGTTCGCGCAGCTCCGGCGGCAACCGGTCCGGCACCATCTCGAAGTGCAGGAAGAGCCCGGCATAACGGTGCGCCGGTGTCGGTGCGGGTTCCGCGCCAGGCGGAACCGGAGCGGCGCCGCCGCTCTGCGACTCTGTCTCCGGCATCCGCTCGAGGAAGAACTCCAGGATGCGCCGGCTCGTCGGCAGGTGGAGGTTGAAGGTGCGGTCGACGAACTTGAAGTGCCGCACCCCGCGCGCGAGCAACCGCTCCAGCGCCGCCAGAAACGGCTCCAGCGGGTACGGCCGCACCGCAGCGTCGAGCGACGACAGGCAGAACTCGCACGAGAACGGACACCCGCGCGACGCCTCCACGTAGATGAGCCGGTGCGCGATGTCGGCGTCGGTGTACTCGTCGTAGGGCAGCACAACCGCGGCGAGATCGGGCGGCTCCGCCGCGACGATCTTCGCCGGCACCGCTCCGCCGGCGAGCACATCGCGGCAGATCGCCGGGAACGCCCGCTCGCCCTCGCCCCGGATCGTGCAGTCGGCCAGCCGCACGATCTGCTGCGCCTCCGGCTCATGGCTCACCTCCGGGCCGCCGAGGATCACGACGAGGTCCGGCCGCAGCCGTTTGAGGAGCGCCGCCAGCTCGGTCGACGGCGCGACGTTCCACACATAGACGCCCAACGCGACGATCTTCGGCTCCAGCACCAGGATACGCTCGGCCACATCGAGCGGACGCTCCCCGATAGTGAACTCCATCAGCGCCGAGCGCCCTCGCAGCTCGCGGAGGTTCGCGCGCAGGCAACGCAGCCCGAACGAGGCGTGGATGAACTTGGCGTTGAAGGTGGCGAGGACGATGTCCGGCATCGCGCCGCCACCGTAGCGCCCGCACCGCCGGTGCAAAGGGGCAAAACCGCGCCAACCGGTTCCGCTGGCGGCAGCTGGGAGCGACCACCCTGCCGTGCTATGCGCATCCGACAGGCCGTGTACCGGGTCCGGCGACATTTGGGAATCAATCGCCTTTCACCAGAGCGGCGTCTGTGTAACCTGTCGCTCGATGCGTACCCCGAAATTTCTGCTGTGGGCGGTGTGGCTGGTACTCTGGCCGACGCTGCTCCTCGCCGCCCCGACCCCGTTCGCCGGCACCTTCAAGAACGGCGACCTGACGTTCACGAGCCAGCCAGCGAGCACCAGCATGCACAAGGGAACCATTGTCTACGGCGGGCAGACCTTCCCATTCAGCGCCAGACTCGACGGGCGCACGCTGCGCGGCCAGTTCACCACACCCGACGGCGTGTTCGCCTTCGCGGCGACCGGCGGCGAGGGCACACTCACTCTCACCACGGACGACGCCAGCTACAGTCTGGTGCGGCAGACGACCAACCCGCTCGCCACGAAACGTGCTCCGGTCTTGGCGCCGGCGGCCACCCCCGCCGGAGTTGCGGAGACCGCCACCGGCACCACGCCAACCGCCCTTTCCATGAGATACATCCACTCCAGCGGCTTCTCCTTCGCGTACCCGAAAGACTGGCGTATCGACGACTCGCAGGCCGCCAGCGGCATACTAATGCTGCAACCCGCCGGCGCGCAGGCACAGCAGGAGACCTACCTCGTCTCCGGCACCGATGCCGGCGACATCGCCACGGCCACCGATCCCCGGATCGAGCAACTCCTCGAGCAATACGTCGCGCAGATGGCGCCGGGCTTCCAGCGTACCGGAGGAGTGGAGCCGGTACCGGCCGGGGCCAACACCGGCGTGTCGTTCGTGTGGGAGGGCATGGGCCCGACCGGTGCGCCGAAGCGGCTGCGCGTGTACACCACGATCCTCAAACACGCGATCGTCAGCCTCACCGCCGTTGGCGAACAACCGCGAATCGACGCCCGTGAGAGTCGGTTGCGCGAGATCTTCGCGACGTTTGAGCTCGGCACGCCTGCCGCCGCATCGGCCGAAGCGGGCGAAGGCGGCAACCCCGCCGAGCTCGTCGGCACCTGGAAGAACTGGGAGTTCAAGTCCTACGGCGGATCCTCCTCTTCGGAGAAAACCACCTTCATCACGCTCGCTGCCGACGGCTCCTACGGTGTCTCCGGTAGCGCCGAGAGCTCGCACAATTTCACGTTCCGCAATTCCGGCGGAGCCGAGACCGGCAATGCCGGCTACGCCTCGCAGGGCGGCGGCTCCGAGGGCGGCGGCCGCTGGCAGGCCACCGGCGGCGTGCTCACGCTCACCGACGCCTCCGGATCCGCGAGCTTCAACTACCAGATCCGCCCCAACTCCAGCGGCTGGCCGATCCTCTACGCCACCC
>JAEXPG010000613.1 GCA_023447015.1 Verrucomicrobiota bacterium | reverse complement strand
GCGTTCACCCCTTACCTGGTCTTGTTGGCGGTCGGGCTTCTCGGCGCGCTGCTCGCGTTGTGGACGGAGCGTCGGGGCGTTGGCGCCCGCACGACCGGGGGGCGGTGGCTGTTGGCCGTCATCGGCGTTCTGACAGCGGCAAGCTGTTGGATGGTGCACCGGGCTGCGGTGAGCGAAGCAGAGCGGCAACGCCAGGATCTGGTGGCGCATGCCACGTCTGTCGCCCGCACGCTCGATCCCGAGCGACTCGGGGGCCTGACGTTCTCGCCGGAGGATGCCGGGAGAAACGAATACACGACACTCTGCGCCCAGATGCGGGCCTATGCCGAGGGAGCCGGGTTGCGCGGCATCTACAGCATGAACCTGCGCGAGGGCCGGATCTATTTCGGGCCGGAGAGCTACGAGCGAGCCGACCCGCTGGCGTCGGCGCCCGGCGCGCTGTATCGCGAACCACCGGCGGTGTTGCAGGAGGTGTTCCGGACGCGCGAAGGGCGGTCGTTGGGCCCCTATCGGGATGAGTACGGCGAATTCGTCAGCGGCTTCGACGCGGTCACCGATGCGCAATCGGGCGCGCTGTCCTCGTATGTGATCGGGGTCGACCTCGAGGCTTCGCAGTGGCGGGGCCTGCTGGCGCGGGCCCGCTGGCAGGTCGTGCCGGTGGCGTTGGCGCTGCTGGGCTTGGTCGCGGCTTGGATGGAGCTCAGGGCGTGGGGCTGTCGGCATCCGGGGCGCTGGCCGCGGTTCCTGCCGCCGGCCGAGGCGGTGGCCTGTGCGTTGGCGGGTTTGGCGCTCACCTCCCTGGTCGCGTGGTGGGCGTATGGCCAGCAACGGGAGGCGAGACATGCGACGTTCGACGCGCTCGCCCGCACCCAGGCCGGGGCACTGAGCCAATCGCTGCGGCTTGCGCAGACGAGGCTGGAGGTCCTCGCGCGGTTCGTCGCAAACAGCGAGCAGGTCGATGCGGACGAGTTTCGCAATTTCACGGAGCCGATGAGCCGGGGTGGGTTGATCCGGTCGCTGGCGTGGGTGCCGGCGGTGCCGCGGGCCGCAGTGGCGGAGTTTGTGGCCGGCGTGCGCGCCGGCGGCGCGGACGATTTCGACCTCTTCGAGAAAGACGGCCAAGGGGTACGGATTCCAGTCCGCGAACGCGACGTCTACTATCCAGTGCTGCTCACGGAGCCGCTGGAGGGGAACGAGGCGGCGGTGGGCTTCGATCTTGGTTCGGAGGCGGTGCGGCGGGCGTCGCTGGAGGAGGCCGCCCGCACCGAACGGTGTGCTGCGACCGATGCGATCACCCTGGTCCAGGATGAGGCTGTGCGCCGCCTGTCGATGCTCGTGCAGTATCCGATGTGGCGGAGGTCGAAAGCGGGGGGCCGCAGCTTGCGCGGGTACGCGGCGCTTTCGTTGCAGCTGGGCCCCGTGTTGCGCCAGCCGCTGATCGAGGCCGGGTGCGACAATCCCGGTGTCGCGGTGACGTTGTACGAGGAGAAGGTCGGGCGTGCGCCGCAGTTGCTGGCCAGCAATCTGGTGGATGCGGGACACGGGCTGCCGGCCGACGCGGAGGCGTTGCGCGGTGGCCGGTCGGAGCTGCAGTTGGTGGTGCCGCTGTTTCTGTTCGGCCGGAGCTATGCGGTGTGCGTCGAAGCGGTGGATCCCTATCTGGCGGCGCATCCGCTCCACCATGCCTGGGTTGTGGGGACGGTTGGGCTGCTCCTGACGGCGTTGCTGACGAGCTTCGTGGCGGTGTTGCTGAACCGCCGGGCGGAGCTCGAGCGGCTGGTGCGCTTGCGCACGGAGGAGCTGCGGGCGAGCGAGGAGTCGTACCGGCGGCAGTTCAGCGAGAACATGGCGGTGAAGCTGCTGATCGACCCGGCGGACGGCCGGATCATCGAGGCCAACGCGGCGGCCGCTCAATTCTACGGCTACACGCGGGAACAGATTCTTGCACTGCGCATCGCGGATCTCAGCCTGCGCCCGGCGGAGGACGTTCGCCGGGAACTGGGCCGGACGCTGGCGGCGCATGGCACGCACTTCGAGTCCCGGCACAAGCTGGCCGACGGCTCGGTGCGGGAGGTGGAGGTGTTCGGCAGCCGCATCCGGTTCGGCGCGCGCGAGGTGCGGCACGACATCATCATCGACATCACCAACCGCAAGCGGGCCGAGGCCGAGTTGCGCAAGCTCACACGGGCGATCGAGCAGAGCCCGACCTCGATCGTGATCACCGATCCGGAGGGGAGGATCGAGTATGTGAATCCCTTCTTCACGGAGCTCACGGGCTACACCCCGGAGGAGGTGCGCGGGCAGAATCCCCGCGTGCTCAAGTCGGGCGAGACCGCGCCGGAACTGTACCGCACGATGTGGCGGACCATCACGACCGGGCGGGTGTGGCGCGGGCAGCTCATCAACCGGAAGAAGAATGGTGAACGCTACATCGAGCACGTAGTGATCTCCCCCGTGTTCGGGCCGGATTCCCGCATCACCAACTACGTCGCGATCAAGGAGGACATCACCGAGTACAAGCGGACCGAGACGGCGTTGCAGAAGAGCGAGGCGCAGGTGCGGCTGATCCTCTACTCGGTGGGCGAGGCGATCTACGGCATCGATCTCGAGGGCAACTGCACGTTCGCTAATCCGGCCTGTGCGCGGATCCTCGGCTACCAGGATCCGGCGGAGCTGCTCGGGCGGAACATGCACGCGCTCATCCACCACTCCTACGCGGACGGACGGCGGATGCCGGTCGATGCGTGCCGGATCCACAACGCGTATCGTGCGAACAAGGGCGAGCATGCGGACGACGAGGTGCTTTGGCGGGCCGATGGGACCAGCTTCCCGGCGGAGTACTGGTCGTTCCCCCAGACGGAGAACGGCAAGGTCGTCGGCGCGGTGGTGGCGTTTGTGGACACCACCGCACGGCGCGAGGCCGAGGCTGCCCGCCAGGAGCTGGCCCAACGTCTTGCCCATGCCATGGACGCCACCGGCGATGGCATTTGGGACTGGGACATTCCGACCGGCAGGGTGAAACACAACGCGCGCTGGTGCCAGATCCTCGGGCTCGAGGAGAGCTTCCTGGAACATCCGCTGGAGGTGTTCGCCGCCAAGATCCATGAGGAGGATCGCGCGCAGGTGCTCGCGGCGGTGCGGGCGGCAGTCGACGGGGCCGGGAGCTATGCCAGCCGCCACCGCATGGTGCATGCCGATGGTGGCCTGCGCTGGGTGCTGGACCGTGGGCGCGTGGTCGAACGCGATGCCGCCGGGAAGCCGACGCGCATGGTGGGCGGGATGGCCGACATTACTGAACAGCGGCAAGCGGAGCTGGCGCTGGCCGAGAACGAGGCGAACTTCCACACCTTCTTCGAGACGATTCTCGATCTTGTCTTCGTGGCGACCCTCGAGGGGCGGATCCAGGCGACCAACCGCGCGGTCATCGAGAAACTCGGCTACAGCGCCGCGGAGCTGGCCGACATGCAGGTGCTGGACGTGCATCCGGCCGATCGCCGGGCTGAGGCCGCGGCGATCTTCGCGGCGATGGCCCGGGGCGAGCGGGCCAATTGCCCTCTGCCGTTGCAGGCGAAGAGCGGGACGCTCGTGCCGGTGGAGACGCGCATCTGGCGCGGTCGGTGGAACGGTGTCGACTGCATCTTCGGTGTCAGCAAGGACCTCACCGCCGAGCGCGAGGCGCAGGACCGTTTCGAACGGTTGTTCCGCAACAATCCGGCCCTCATGGCCCTCTCCAGCCTGCCGGATCGGCGGATCACCGACGTCAACGACACCTTCCTCGCGAAACTCGGCTATCCCCGGAACGAGGTGGTCGGCTGCACCGCCGCCGAGCTCGGGCTGTTTCCGAAGGCGGAGCAGTGGGCGGCGATGGGCGAGTCCCTCGCGCAGAGCGGTCGGCTCATCGACCGGGAGATGCAGGTGCGCTGCAAGGACGGGACGATCCTCGACGGGCTGTTTTCCGCCGAGGTGATCGAGGGGCAGAACAGCCGCTTCCTCCTGTCCGTGATGCTCGACATCACGGCGCGCAAGCGCGCCGAGGCGCTGCTGCACGAGAAGCAGGAGGAGCTGGACCGCTACTTCTCGAGCAGCCTCGATCTGCTCTGCATCGCCGACACCGGCGGGCATTTCCTCCGCTTGAATCCGGAATGGGAGAACGTGCTCGGCTACCCGGTGGCGGAACTTGAGGGACGGCTCTTCCTCGAGTTCGTGCACCCCGACGACATTCCGGCGACGCTGGCTGCGCTGTCCGCGCTCGAGGGGCATGAGGAGGTGAGGGGGTTCGAGAATCGGTACCGGCGGCGCGACGGCTCCTATGCCTGGATCGAGTGGCGGTCCAAGCCGGTGGGCGCGCGCGTCTATGCCGTCGCTCGCGACATCACCCAGCGCAGGCGCATCGAGGAGGCGCTGCGCGCCACCAACCGCGAGCTGGCGGAGGCGACTGTCCGCGCGGAGCAGGCGAGTGCCGCCAAAAGCGAGTTCCTCGCCAACATGAGCCACGAGATCCGCACGCCGATGAACGGCGTGATCGGCATGACCGGCCTGCTGCTCGACACCGAGCTCGACGCCACCCAGCGCCGCTATGCCGAGACGGTGCGCGCCAGCGGCCAGACCCTCCTGCAGCTGATCAACGACATCTTGGATTTCTCGAAGATCGAGGCCGGCAAGATGGAGCTGGAGAATCTCGACTTCGACCTGCGCGATGTGCTCGACGACTTTGCCGGCATCATGGCGGTGAAGGCCGCGGAGAAAGGCGTGGAGTTCGTCTGCGCGGCGGCGCCGGAGGTGCCGACGGCGCTGTGCGGGGATCCGGGCCGGTTGCGGCAGATCCTCACCAATCTCGCCGGCAACGCGCTCAAGGTCCCCCAGCGCGGCGAGGTCGTTGTCCGCGTCCACCTCGAGCGGCAGAGCGAGAACTCCGTGCGCCTGCGCTTCTCCGTGCGCGACACCGGCATCGGCATCCCGGCGGAGAAACAGAGCCTGCTCTTCGAGAAGTTCACCCAGGTGGACGCCTCGACCACGCGCAAGTACGGCGGCACCGGTCTGGGGCTGGCCATCTCCAAGCAGCTCGCCGAACTGATGGGCGGGAAGATCGGGGTGCTCAGCGAAGTCGGCGTCGGCTCGGAGTTCTGGTTCACTGCCCGCTTCGGTCTGGCGGCCGAGCGGGGCGAAAGGCCGGCGAAGCCGGTCTCCGACCTGCGCGACCTGCGCGTGCTGATCGTTGACGACAACGCCACCAACCGCGAGATCCTCCGGGTCCAGCTCTCCGCCTGGGGTGCGCGCGCGGTCGAGGCAGCCGACGGACCGTCCGCTTTGCAGGAGCTCACCAGTGCCGCCGAGTCCGGCTTACCCTTCCAGCTCGCCCTCCTCGACATGCAGATGCCCGGCATGGACGGCGCGACACTGGGGCTGGCCATCCGCGCCGACGAGCGGCTGCGCGCGCTGCCGCTCGTGCTGATGCCCTCGCTCATCGGGCATGGCGAGACCCGCAGGATCGAGTCGGTGGGTTTCAGCGCCTGCCTCATCAAGCCGGTGCGGCAGGGCGAGCTGTTCGCCGCACTGACCTCCGTGCTGTCCGGCGGTGCGCCGAAGCGTGCGGAAAGGGCCCCGAAGCGCACCTACATCCCGAAGCTCCTGCGGCATGCCCGCATCCTTCTGGCCGACGACAACGTCACCAACCAGCTCGTGGCTGTGGGCATCCTCCGCAAGATGGGGCTCAGTGCCGATGCGGTGGCCAACGGCGAGGAGGCGGTCGAGATGCTGGCCGGAGTGCCCTACGACCTTGTCCTGATGGACGTGCAGATGCCGGTGATGGACGGCCTTGCGGCGACGCGGCGCATCCGCGATCCCCTTTCGCCGGTGCTCAACCACGCCGTGCCGGTTGTCGCGATGACCGCGCATGCCATGGCGCGGGATCGCGAGGAGTGCCTCGCCGCGGGCATGAACGACGTGCTCACGAAACCGGTGGAGCCGCACCTGTTGGCGGCCGTGCTCGAGAAATGGCTGCCGGAGCGAACCGTCGACGTGAACGACGCCGCCCCCGGGGCGGTCATCGCGGCGCAGGAGAACGCGCCGAAGGTCTACGACCGCGCCGGCTTCCTGGCCCGGATGATGGACGACGAGACGATGCTTGAGATGATCCGGGCGACATTCCTCGAGGACCTGCCGCGGCAGCTCGAGGCGATCGCCGGGCTGGTCGAGCGCGGTGCGGCCGACGATGCCGGGGCGCTGGCGCATCGCATCGCCGGTGCGGCGGGCAACGTGGGCGGCGAGGCGATGCG
>JAEXPG010000561.1 GCA_023447015.1 Verrucomicrobiota bacterium | reverse complement strand
TCTCTTCAGATGGGAATGCTTCTTCTACTACCACCTCTATTTCCCAGTCGGTGCGCCTGCGGAGGAGAATGAACTCGCGGCGGCGCGCCTCGACTATGCGGAGCGAGTGAACAGGGAACTCCTGCGGCGAATCAGGCTGCGCTCCTGTTCTGCGCCGAAACAGGAGTCGGTCCGTACGAGCGAGTGATCTCTTCCCGAAATTTGCTGTAGACGGGATCGCTGATCCTTGCCCTCGGACTGGGGTCCGCATCCTCGTCTACAGTGAAAAGCAAACCGGTCTAGTTCTCTTCTTCCCCCATGAAACGACTCTACTTCGGCACCGATGGTGTGCGCGGGCGCTTCGGCGACGCGGTGATGAATCCGGACTTCGTCCGCAAGCTGGCCAATGCCGCCGGGCGGCACATGGCCGCCAAGCTGGGCGCGGGGCCGAAACGGGCGTTGATCGGCCGCGACACGCGTGCCTCCGGCCCCGCGCTTGAAGCCGCCGTGGCCGAGGGGCTCGTCGCGGCGGGCTGGAACGTGGGTCTGCTCGGCGTGGTGCCGACGCCGGAGGTGTCGCTCGCGGTGCGCGAGTCGAAGTCGCAACTGGGCATCGTGATCACGGCGTCGCACAATCCGGCCGACGACAACGGCGTGAAGTTCTTCGCCAGCACCGGTCTCAAACTGCCCGACGCCGAGGAAGCGGCGATCGAGGCGCTTCTAGAAAGCCCGTCGGCGCCCGCCGCGACGCGCGGCACGATCCGCGAGGTGGGCGAGGCGAAGATGCTCTACATCGGTCAGGCCGCGCGACTGTTGCCGCCCGGCGCGTTGGCCGGCTGGAAGATCGTCCTGGACACGGCCAACGGCGCAACCTGCGAGACCTCACGCGAGGTGTTGGAGTCGCTCGGCGCCGAGCTCGAGTTGCTCGGCAACGCCCCGGACGGCCGCAACATCAACGCCGGCGTGGGCAGCGAATACCCGCAGCAGCTCGCGGCGCGCGTGCTCGCCACCGGCGCGCGGCTCGGCATCGCGCACGACGGCGACGGCGACCGGGCGGTGTTTTGCGACGAGAAGGGCGTGGCGCTCGACGGCGACGAGGTGCTGACGTTTCTCGCGCTGGGAATGCTGAAACGCGGCGAGCTGTCGGGGAACACGCTCGTCGTGACGGTGCAGAGCAATCTCGGCGTGGACGCGGCGCTCGCCGCGGCCGGCGGCCGTGTTGTCCGCACCAACGTGGGCGACCGCTACGTGAGCGAGGCGCTCCAGCGCGAAGGCGCGGCGCTCGGCGGCGAGTCGTCGGGGCACTTCATCTTCCCGAAGATCTCCCCCGCCGGCGACGGACTGCTGGCGGCGCTCTCGGTGCTCCGCGTGATGCGCGACACCGGCAAGCCGCTCTCGGAGCTGCGGCAGGCGCTGAAGAAGTTTCCGCAGGCGCAGAAGGCGTTGAAGCTCGCGGCCAAGCCGCCGCTTGAGTCGCTCGCTGGCGTGCAGCAGCTGCTGCGCGACGCCGAGGCGGCGCTCGGCGACACCGGCCGGGTGATGATCCGCTACTCCGGCACGGAGCCGAAGATCCGCATCCTCGTCGAGGCGCAGACCGAGGCCGCCGTCGCCGAGTGGTTCGCTCGAGCCGAGTCGGTCCTGCGCGCGGAGCTGCAGGTGCTGTGACCACACCGGTCCTGCGACCGTAGCCTTCGCCGCGCCAGACCGTCGCCAACGCGGCTCGCTGGCGACAGCGTTCAAGCAGGGGTACGTGAGCCGTACGCCGAGCGAGACCGTGCCCCGAGCCCGGGGCAGGCAGCCCGTGCGTTCGGGTGCTCGGCGGAAGCCGCGGCGAGCGCGCGTCGGAACAAAGCAGGTACAGGAGGAGCCGCAGCGGCCGAGCTGCACCGGATCCAATCAGGGGGCGAGGGGCCGGGACGGCCCTTTCCCCGGGCCAGGATGGCGTGAACATGATTACGAAGCGGCCGTTTTCGATTTCGGCGATCCTCGACTAACATCGTTCCACTGCGATGAAGGTTCTGCTTCTCTACCCGGAGTTCCCGGACACTTTCTGGAGTTTCAAACATGCGCTGAAATTCGTCCGCAAGGAGGCGGCGTTCCCTCCGCTCGGCCTGCTCACCGTTGCCGCGCTGCTCCCGCCGGAGTGGGAGAAGCGGCTGGTCGACACGAACGTCCAGTCGCTCACTGAGCGCGATCTGCAGTGGGCCGACCTGGTCTTCATCAGCGCCATGATCGCCCAGCGGGCCTCGGTGATCGAACTCATCCAGCGCTGCCGCTCCGCGGGGAAGACGATCGTGGCGGGCGGCCCGCTCTTCACCAGCGACCACGCGCAGTTTCCCGGTGTGGACCATTTTGTCCTCAACGAGGCGGAACTCACGCTTCCGCCGTTCCTGCGCGACCTCGCCGCGGGCGCCGCCCGCCCGCTCTACCGCACCCTGGAGTACCCCGAGATGTTCGCCACGCCCGTGCCGCTCTGGCACCTCGCCGACCTTCGGCGCTACGCCTCGATGTGTGTGCAGTATTCCCGCGGCTGCCCGTTCGACTGCGAGTTTTGCGACGTCACCGCCAAATTCGGACACCGGCCGCGCACCAAGGCGCCGGCCCAGGTCCTGGCTGAGCTCGACGCCCTCGTCGCCCGCGGTTGGCGCGGACAGGTGTTCTTCGTCGACGACAACTTCATCGGCAAGAAACGATCGCTGCGCACCGAGCTGCTGCCCCGCCTGATCGAATGGCAGCGCGCCCACCGGCACATGCTCACGTTCTACACGGAGGCATCGATCAATCTCGCCGACGACGAGCCGCTCATGCGCCAACTCGTCGAGGCCGGCTTCGACACGGTCTTCATCGGCATCGA
This sequence comes from Verrucomicrobiota bacterium, assembly GCA_023447015.1. Taxonomy (GTDB): domain Bacteria; phylum Verrucomicrobiota; class Verrucomicrobiia; order Opitutales; family Opitutaceae; genus CAJCBL01. The sequence continues at coordinate 374 of JAEXPG010000561.1, read as the reverse complement.
GACACCGGACGATGCCGGTCTGGCCGAATGCCACAAGGTGCAGAACCGCGGGCGCGACCTCGTCGCCGACATCAAGCGGCTCCAGCACGCCGGGCTCCAGGTGCAGGGCGGATTCATCGTCGGGTTCGACAGCGACAACGCCTCGGTCTTTCGCCGGCAGCTGGAGTTCATCCAGCGGAGCGGGATTGTGACTGCGATGGTCGGCCTGCTCAACGCCTTGCCCGATACGAAGCTCCACGCCCGGCTCGCACGCGAAGGGCGCCTGCTTGGCCGCTCGACCGGCGACAATGTCGACGGCACCACCAATTTCATTCCGCGCATGGACATGGCTGAGCTCAGCGCCGGCTACCGTCGGCTGATGGAGGCGCTCTACG